>JBGSMH010000542.1:0-3648 GCA_041740275.1 Phycisphaerae bacterium | reverse complement strand
TCGTTTCACGAATTTCAACGTCGAACTCGTCCAGGTGAATTGAGGTATAGACGTCCTCTTTCACCAGTCGTTCCGACAGAATGATCGCGTCTTCAAAGTTGTAACCTTCCCAGGACATAAACGCGACGAGCACATTTCGACCAAGAGCCAGCGAGCCCTTCTTTGTCGCGGCACTGTCGCAAAGCACTTGCCCAGCCTTCACCTTCTCGCCCATTGCGACAATCGGCTTCTGGTTCAGACAGGTGCGTTCATTGAGCCCGTGGAACTTGCGGAAGGTGTATTCGTCGGCGTTGTCGATGAGGATGCGTTCGGCGTCCACATAGGTGACGACACCGGCGCGCTCGGCACGGACGACCATGCCCGAGTTTTGAGCGACGGACTTTTCCATCCCGGTGGCAATGATCGGCGGGTCGGTCCGCAGAAGCGGAACGGCCTGACGTTGCATGTTCGAACCCATCAACGCGCGGTTGGCGTCGTCGTGCTCGAGGAACGGGATCAGTGCCGCCGACACCGAAACGGTCTGCTTCGGCGAAATATCGACGTACTCGACGTCCTTGCTGAGAATGCTGGCCAGATCGCCTTCGACGCGCGACAGGACCTGACCCTTGCGAAGTTCGCCTTCCTTGCCATCGACGACATCCGGCGGCGCGAGCTTGGCTTTCATTTCTTCATCGGCGCGGAGGTATTTGACCTCGCCGTTGACTTTGCCATCTCGAACCACGCGGTAAGGCGTGACCAGGAAGCCGTAATCGTCGATGTCCGAATAGATCGACAGCGACGCGATCAGGCCGATGTTGGTGCCTTCAGGCGTTTCGATCGGGCAGATACGACCATAGTGCGAAATATGCACGTCGCGGACTTCAAAGCCCGCGCGTTTGCGGTTCAGACCGCCCGGGCCAAGGGCTGACAGACGACGCTCGTGGGTCAGCTGAGACAGCGGGTTGGTCTGATCGACCACCTGCGAAAGCTCGCCACGACCGAAGAAGAAATCGATCGCCGACTAGATCGACTTGCTGTTGACCAGTTCGGCGACCTTGGTGATCTCATTCGGGTCCTTAAGGCTCATGCGTTCCTGGACGGTTCGCTTGAGCTTGAGGAAACCCTTGCGCAGCTCTTCAGCCGCCAACTCGTCGATCGTGCGCAGACGACGATTGCCCAGATGATCGATGTCGTCGATATACCCTTCGCCGCTACGGAGGGTGAACATGTACTTCAGCGAATTGATGAAGTCTTCAATGCGCAGGACCATTTCGGTTTCCGGCACGTTTTGTTCAAACTTGCGGTTGATGCGGAAACGACCGACACGGCCGAGACGGTAGCGATTCTCGTCGAAGAACTTTTCGTTGAACAACGTCTTGGCTTTGTCCACTTGTGGCGGATTGCCGGGACGCAGGCGGGCGTAGATTTTCATCAACGCCGCCTCATGCGACTCGGCGTTGTCTTCTGCCAAAGTGTTGAGCATGAGCGGGTCGCTGACCTTGGTCACGACATGGATGCTCTTGAGCGTGCTGGCCTGGATGCGGTTGAGCGATTCACCAAGCTGAGAACCGGCCTTAACCAGTTCGTCGCCGGACTCAGAATCCACAATGGTGGCGGCAGCGTAGTAGCTAGCCTGAAGCTGGGCGACCTTGATGTTCTCGACGGTGTAGAACTCTTTGATGATCGCTTCGGAAGTCGAATATTTCGGGTCCAGGGCGCGGATAAAGGTCGTCGCGGGGATCTTGCTGGATTGATCGATGCGAACCGCCAGCGCGTCCTTCTTGGTGACCGAGCATTCGATCCACGACCCGCGCTCGGGGATGACGCGGAAACCGTGCAACGGACGATCGCCTTCCTGGGTTTCGACGAGGAAGTCAACGCCCGGCGAGCGGTGAAGCTGGTTGACGATGACGCGTTCGGCACCGTTGATGATGAACTCGCCGCCGCCGATCATGATCGGGATTTCGCCGACGTAGATAGAGTCTTCGAGGATTTCGTCCTTGTCTTTGCGTGACAGCTTGACGGCAATGCGGAACGGCATGCCGTAGGTCAGGCGAAGTGCCCGACACTCATCGGTGGTGTAGCGGGCTTCGGAAAGCGTATAGCTGATGTAATCGAGCCGAAGATTTTCATCATAGCTGACGATGGGGAAGACTTCGCGAAGCAGGGCTTCGAGGCCTTCGTTTTTCCGCTTGGTCGGATCGACGTCCTTTTGCAGGAAGCGCGCATAGGCGACCTGCTGGACTTTGATCAGATTGGGGACGGCGATTGCGTCGCCACGTTTGCTGAAATCGCGGATCTCGTTGACCTTCATCTCAGGACCTCTTTAATTTGTCGCGTTGGGGGCAAAGTCGAAGGACTGGTATTTCGACTGCACCCAAAACCGTTCTCTTGCCGAATCAAACGAATAAGCGACCGTAGCCGACGTCTGTCTTTTTTGGACGTAGCCCGGTCGTTTTTTGAACAAGGCGTTAAGCCAACAGGCGGATGCCTTGTTCTTCAGATCAAATTTTCAGAAACCGTAAGTCGTTTCCACAGCGCAATTAAGCGACAGCCAAGGCGCCGAATCGTAGCTCAAAGCCACGAACCGGATCCCGGCTGTCACGAAGTTATTGTTTGGTTAATTGATCCAATCCAGCAATCACCAGTTTATGCGCCAGATTTCGGGTGTCAAGACACACTGAATGCAAATATGCGACCAATGCAACCGAAGGAAGCCTAATCTTTGTGCCGGTTCACCCTGCCGACTTCGGGGTTACCGGTTGGGCAAGCGTCTCCAAAGCGTCATAGATCGAACTGAGGGTCGTCCGCTTCTTATAGTTGCGGTCGATTGAACGGAATCGCAAGTTCAGATCGCTGTCAAAGATCAGAACCGCCGGATGGGGCAGCATCGCGGTGGCGGCGGAAAAGCCGTTGCGCACGCCGAACTGGTCGATCACGCTCCCGCCCAAATCGCTCAATAGCGGGAATGTGATCCCGCACCGTTGGGCAAAATCGGCGACTGTGGCGACCGGCTCCGGGCAAATGCCCACGACCACCCCACCGCCATCCGTCAGACGAGGCAGATTTGGCTGAATCTTGCGGGAAAGATACCGGGCGCAGTACGGACACCAATGTCCGCGATAGAAAATAACGATGGTATGCCCCTTGGAAAACCGTTCAGCAAGGCGGAAACGGCCGCCAAACTGATCGGGCAGGGCAAAATCGTTCAGCACGAACTTATCGTCGGACCCGGTTAACAACAGAGACCTCAGGTCAGAGTTGGGACGAATCAGTTGGTCAAGGATACCGGATTCGGGGCTTCGACGCCCGGATTTTGCCGCGCCGGGGGTGTTCCCATCTCGCCTGGCAAAGCCGGAAGCGGCTGACCATTACTGACCATTTCACTGCGAAGCGATGCCGCGTCCGATTTCAGCGTCGCCGCGGTCGGGTCGGCGGGCATGCCCAACGCGGTGCGCAAAGCCTGCAGCTCGATCATCCGATAGAGCGTAATCAAACGCGCCGGCTTGGACTCGGCTGCGACAGGTTTTGGGGTGTCGCCCTCAGAAACGCTGATCAGCAGATCGTTCGACTCCCGCAGCTTCTCGGCGGCGGTCTCAACAAGCGTCGCAATCTGCTTGGTTTCGATCGTCGGAAGATCGGTCGGCACGCTCAGCTCAGCCCCTTGAA
>JBGSMH010000541.1:0-1905 GCA_041740275.1 Phycisphaerae bacterium | reverse complement strand
TGAATCGCGTCGTCGGGACGCTGGAAAAGCCGAAACTCACAGTTCTCCAGCAGTTTCACGCTCGGTTGCGTGATGAACGGCTCGGGCGACGCCACCTGATCGGTCGGCATGGTGATCGACGCGGTAATATCATCCTCAAACTGCACTTTGGCGGCAGGCAGAAAATCCTGTCGCAGCTTATACAATCGCCAATTGCCCTCAGGCGAAAAGCCCATCCGCAAATAGCTGCCCATCAGCTTTCGGCCATCCAGTTTCAGTTCATGCCCGGGCTGACCGTTGACTTCATCGACACTGAAATGCGCAAGCCAGTTATCCCCCCATTCGGGTTTGTAAAATCGTTTGATGATAAAGACGATCGCCCGGATGTGATTGGGAATCTGCTCCAGCCATCGGTTGTACTCATCCGTGAACTCCGCCGAAGGTGTCAGCAGTTTGATCACCGATCCCAGCGATCGCGCCATCGACAACGGCGGACGCGACGGCGTCTTCTCAACCCCGGGCGGCAGCGGTGCGCGAAATCGCTCCGAATAATCCTTGGCGAAAATCGCCTCCACCTGCTCCAGATCATGCTTGAAATCATTGACGTAGATCGGCCCGTACACGATCGCGTCACCGATCGACTTGCTGATCTCGCTTTTCCCGCCGCCCGAGACGGTGCAGGGTTTGTGACAAACCGTGCCTTCGGCGCGGGTGCCTTCCAGTCGCCAACTCGGTGCGCCCGGGTGACGCGCGTAGCGAATCTTGTATCCGATCGGCAACACATACACCTTGTCCGGCAATAGCTGGATAGATTTTGGCTGGCCGTCAGTGGTCCAGGTCACGGTCTGGGCGCGGGCGTCAAAATGCGTGTTTTCAGGGACGTAGACGATCGAATTGTCACGACGATCGACCGCATGACCCTCTGGCTGCATCTGGGCTTCTTCGCCGATCAGCTTCATCGCCTGATCGAACGTGTAGCCCTGTGACAACACCTTTTCGTCCAACTGAAACTCATCGCCATGATGGAAACACGGGAACGCCAGCGCCCCGCCGGCGTGTTCTTCTTCTGCAAGGCCGGACAGATTGGCGCTGAAGCTGATTTGCGTCTTCAGTTCCTTTTTGCAGTACCCGAAATAATTGTCGGCCAGGATCGTCACCATCACGCCTTGACGCGAACGACAGGTGATCTTGAACGGACGGCCTTCGTTGTAGACCTCATCCTCTTTTTCCCAGCACATGCCGTCGATCTTCTGACGCTCGGTCGCTTCCGACACATGCGGCAGGCCGAGGGCTTTTTTGTTCAATCCGACGATATGCGGGGCGAGGATCACACAGCCGGTGTGGCCGGTCCAGTGTTCGATATCCAGCCCGGCGTCGTTCTCGGGCAAAAACGGGTCGCCGGCGTTGCCGAAGATCGATTCGACGAAGTCGAGATTGCAGACCAGCCCGCCGGGGGCGTAGAAGCGGACTTCGGTGCGTTTTTCGGGTCGGAAGCCGGGCACTTCGGGCGCAACCAGCGGCCTCAATAGCAGCGTACACCAGATATCCACCGGGCTCTTGGACGCGGACGTAAACGGCAGCCGCATCAACTCACTCGGCGGCTTCAGCGCCGCAGCCAGCAGCCGGGCATAGGCAACGATCGGCGTTGCCAGTTTGTCTCCCGGCACGGGCAAACCGATATCCGCGACATGAAACACGCCCGCGGTCGTGCGACGGTCGGCCTTGGGATTGTGCAGCACGCCCTGCTTGACCCGATAGCTGCTGAGAATGTCATTGGTAAACGAATCGCTCTCCAGCGGCAGCGATAGCTCGCGCGCGATCCCGTGCCGATCCAATACCAGCGTTCGCGTCGGCAGAGCGATTTTGTCGGTCTCGATCACCGAACCGAGCGTGTCATTCAGGAAGGATTGAATCCGCTCGTCCGCC
>JBGSMH010000540.1:0-8615 GCA_041740275.1 Phycisphaerae bacterium | reverse complement strand
TGATCGACACGCAACTGGGTCGGATACGCGGCGTGGAAGGGGTGGAATGGGCGGTGCCGGTGTATGTCAATTTCTTCAACGCGATCTTCCCGGATGGGACCCAACGCCAGACGCGTGTCATCGGGATCGACGACGCCACACTCATCGGCGGCCCGCCGGTGATGGTCGAAGGCACGCTGGCAGACCTTCGCCAAGACCGGGCCGTTCTCATGAACGCCGACATGGCTGATAGCGCACTAATGCTTAAGAAAGCCGAAGGCGGGCCACGGCCGATGCGCGTCGGGGATCGGCTCAGCCTCAACGACAACGAGGTCAAAGTCGTCGGCAGCTATCGATCGACAAAAGAGTTTTTCTGGGAACCGATCTTCTACACCACCTACAGCCGTGCGAAGTTCTTATACAAGGACCAGCGAAAGAGCCTGACCTACGTCATCGTCAAGACCAAGCCCGGCGTATCGATTGATGTGGTAAAGAACAACATCAACCAGATCCGGGGTATCAAGGCGTTGTCCAGCAGTGAGTTTGAAGCGATCACGCAGGAATGGATCCTTCGCGAAACCGGCATTTTGGTCAACTTCGGGATCACGATCGCTTTGGGTGTAGTCATCGGGTTATTGGTCGCCGGGCAAACTTTTTACACATTTGTGCTGGATAATCTGGTGCATTTCGGGTCGCTTAAGGCGATGGGCGTGAGCAACGCCCGCGCGGTCGGGATGCTGGCGGTGCAGACACTGGTGGTGGCGGGCATCGGGTATGGGATCGGCGTCGGCGTGGCGTGCATCAGTGGGATGGTTCTCAAATCGGGCGGGCTGGCGTTTGAAATGAGCTGGCCGATCCCGATCTTTTCGGGCCTGGCGATTTTGGTCTGCTGCCTGCTGGCCGGGATGTTGGGCATGATCCGCGTGATCCGACTGGAGCCGGCGGTGGTGTTTAAGTAACTGACGCAATTACTCTGACTTCATTCATGAATCTGCTCGCGATCAAAATGCTCGTCGGAAACCGTGCCCAGTATCTGGGCATCGTTTCTGGCCTCACCTTCGCATCCCTGCTGATTATTCAGCAGATGGGGATTTTCTTTGGCTTTCTGTCACTGACGTCGACCGCGCTGGGGCGCATCCCCAGTGCCGAGATTTGGATCGCTGACCCGGACATTCGCTTCGTTGGCGACAACCGTCCGATGCTCGACAACATGCTGCTGCGCGTCCGCAGCGTGCCGGGCGTGGCCTGGGCGGTTCCCTATTACAATGGGATGTTGCGCGCCCGATTGCCCGATGGTCGCGGCGAGAGTTGTGTGGTGCTGGGCATCGATGATTCGAGCATGATCGGCGGGCCGCACCCCTCGGAGATGATCGAAGGCAAACTGGAGAACCTGAAGCGTGCCGACAGCATCATCATCGACCAACGCACCGCCACCACCATGTTTCGCGTGCGGGTGAATCCGGAAGATCCTGATTCGGAATTCCGGCCGATCACCGTCGGCGAGACGATCGAACTTAACGACCGCCGGGCGACAATCGTTGGCATTTGTAAAACGTTGCTGCAACTGCAAGGCGAGGCGACTGTTTTCACGCTTTACAACCGTGCGGTGCAATATTCGCCGTTTGAACGCCGACGATTGAGTTACATCCTTGCGGCACCCAACGAAGGCGTGACCGCCGAGAGCCTGCTGCCCCGCATCCGACAGGCGACCGGTATGTTGGCGGCGACACCTAAGCAGATGGAAGAAAAGACTTGGGCGTTTTTCATCTTTGAAGGCGGCTTCGGCGTATTCTTCGGCATCACCGTCGTCTTTGGCGTGATCATCGGCGTGGGGATCGCCGGGCAGATGTTTTACAGCTTTGTTTCGGGCAATTTGCGGTATTTTGCGATTCTCAAAGCGATGGGCTCCAGCGGCCGACGCCTGGTATGGATGGTCATCCTGCAAGCCACGCTCTGCGGGGTGATGGGCTGGGCACTGGGCATGGGACTGGCGTCACTCTTTGGGTACATGGTGCGCGACAGCGACCAACTGCTTTTTGAAATCCCCCCCATCCTCTTCGGCGGCAGCTTGCTTTTGATCCTGACGATCTCGTGGCTCAGCGCTATGCTCAGCATGCGAACCGTGATCAAACTCGACCCGGCGGAGGTGTTCAAATGAATACGAATGGGCCACAGAATTGAGTAACTATGACAGCAACCAAAACCCAATACGCCGTTGAATGTAAAGCCGTAACCAAGGCGTACGGCAAGGGCAACAGCAAGGTGCAGGCACTTCGCGGCGTGGACGTTTCCATCGGCGTCGGCGAGTTGCTGATGCTCGTCGGTCCGTCCGGCTGCGGGAAAACCACGCTCATCAGCGTCATCGCCGGCATCCTTGATCGGGATGGCGGGGATTGTCGCGTCTTCGGACACGATTACATGGAGATGTCCGGCAGAGAACGCACGCGCTGGCGCGGCCAGACGATCGGCTTTGTCTTTCAATCCTTCAACCTCCTGCCCACCCTGTCGGCGGCGGAGAATGTGTCGGTCCCGCTGCTGATCAACGGCGTGCCGCGATCAAAAGCGATCAGCAAAGCAAAAGACGTGCTGGCACGCGTCGGGCTCGGCGATCGCAGCCGATCACTCCCATCGCAACTGTCCGGCGGGCAGCAACAGCGCGTCGCGATCGCGCGGGCACTTGTTCACGAACCCAAACTCATCGTCTGCGATGAACCGACCAGTGCCCTCGATCACGAGACCGGCCATAAAGTGATGGACCTGTTCAAGGAAGTCGCGGTCGGCGAAGACCGGGCGCTGGTGGTGGTGACACACGATCAGCGTATCTTTGAGTTTGCCGACCGAATCGCCCGCATGGACGACGGGCATATCGAGAGTGTCGAGGACCGGCGCACCAGCGTCGCCGCATCGGATATTTGACGTCGCATTTACACGAGTTACCAAACAACAATTACAAACCACGAGAGAACCTATGATCCGCAAATACATCCTTCCCCTCATCGCGTTACTGGGCGTCGCTTTTGCGATTTACACGGTGCGAGCGTCGCAGAAAGAGTTGCCCGCCGCCGATCCGGTTGCCCCGCCGCCAACCAGTGACTTTAACCAGCAGATCGCCGGTGCGGGCATCGTCGAGGCGCGGAGCGAAAACATCCAGATCAGCGCCGTCGTGCCCGGCATGGTGGAGGCGGTCTACGCTCAAGTGGGCGATTCGGTCAAGCGCGGGCAGAAGCTGTTCAGCGTAGAGACACGCGACCTGCAGGCGCAGTTGATCAAGCTGGAGGCGGCGGTCAAAGGTGCCGAGGCCCGGCTGGCAAAATTGAAGGAAAGCCCCCGCGCCGAAGACGTCCCCCCTGCTCTAGCCAAAGTCGCGGAGCTAAAGGCCAGTCTGGCAGATCGCCAAGATCAGTTGAAGCGACTGGAACTGCTGCGATCGCGCAACGCGGTGGGCGAAGATGAGTACAACCGGTCCATGTTTGCCGTTGATGTCGCCAAGGCGCAACTGGCCGGTGCGGAAGCGGAATTGACGCGGATCAAAGCCGGGGCGTGGGCACCGGATATCGCGATCGCCCAATCGGATTTGGACAGCGCCAAGGCCGACGTTGAGGCACTCAAAATCGAGTGGGATCGTCGCACCGTTTATTCCCCGATCGACGGTAAGGTCCTGCAGGCCAAAGTCCGCGCCGGCGAATTCGCCTCCACGGGCGTGCTGATGCAGTCGCTGATGCTCATCGGCGATATCGAAGTCATGCACGTTCGGGTCGATATCGACGAAAATGACGCGTGGCGATTGAAACGCGGCTCCAACGCAACGGGCAGCCTGCGCGGTAACAGCGAACTTAAGAGCAAGCTCAGCTTCGTCCGCGTCGAGCCTTACGTCGTCCCCAAACGCTCCCTCACCGGCGAGAGCACCGAGCGCGTCGATACCCGCGTGCTGCAAGTGATCTACAAAGTCGAAGATGCGAACTTCCCCGTCTTTGTGGGACAGCAAATGGATGTGTTTATCGACGCGAGCGAAAAAGACGCGCCCAAATGAGCGGGTTGCGTGTGGCGTGAGAACCGAGATTAAGTTCTCACGCCACGCGCTGATCCTAATCCATCGCCGCGTCCATTTCGGCGACGACAGCGTCTTCGCTGGCGAGCATCGGCTCATCCGCCGGTTGCTCGCGGAAAAGGCGCTGTTGTTCGATCCGACGCATCCGCTTCAATCCCTCACCCATTACATCGACATTGCCCGAACCCAGCACCTGTTCGAGGTTCTCGATCATGTCGGCGCCGGGGCGCAGCCGATATTCGTTCGACAATTTCAGCGTCACCTTGCGCGATTCGTGATCCATCAACTGCGCGTACACCTCGGTGTTGCCTTTGAACTGTCCAATGAGCGGTTTCACTGACGACAGTATGTCAGGGGTGTGCTGCGTGGCATCAAACTTAAGCAGCACGGCAGTGGTCAGTTTCCCGATCGCGTCTTTAACCGAGATTACGTCGTTGATGATCAGGCACGGGTTCTCGCGCTTGCGATCGACCTTGGCTTTGACGAAACAAATACTCTCGGCCTTGAGCAAATCGGGGTTGGCGGCACTGATGCTGGCAAAGCCTTCAGAAAAGAGCATGCCTTCAATCTTTCCGTCGAGGTCTTCGATCTCCAGAATCGCCCACCGCTGCCCGGCCGATCGACCGGTCTTGGCGACCTTGGTTTTCACGGAGGAAAGCATACCGCCGATGGTCACTTCGGTGCCTTCGGCGCAGTTCATCGCCTCGCGGGTGGTGGCGGTGGTGAACTTATCGACCCATCGCTGCTGCTGTGCCAGCGGGTGCGACGTGATGTAGAAGCCGAGCAACTCCTTCTCCATCTTCAATAGCTCCGCCGGTTCAAACTCATCGACATTGGGAAGGCTGGCCTGGGCGCGCGGGGCGGAAGATTGCGGATCGGGCGCACCAAAAAGCGCGATCTGCCCGGATCGCTTGTCATCCTGCTGCCGTTGCCCCGCCTCATAGGCGGGTTCCAGCACGTTGAGCAACTGCGAACGATGCGCCTTGGTCGACGCGAACGCGCCGCAGCGAATCAGTGCATCAACGGTCGATTTCTGCACCGCACGCGTATCGATTCGTTCGCAAAAGTCATAGATATTGCCGAACTCGCCCGCTTTGTCGCGTTCCTGAATGATGCTTTCGACCGCTTTTTCGCCCACGCCGCGTACGGCACACAAACCGAATCGAATCACGCCATCGGAAGCTGTGGAATCGGAAACGCTTTTCTTGGCTCCGCGTCGTTTGGTCGCTCCGGCGGCGGGCTTTTCATACACCGGCGTAAAGACCTTGTCCGATACATTCACGTCCGGCGGGAGAACGTTGATCTTCATCCGCCGGGCTTCATCGATGTATTCGACAATCTTGTCCGTCGATCCCATTTCGTACGTCAGCAAGGCAGACATGTATTCGATGGGGTGATAGGTCTTCATGTACGCGGTCTGAAGCGCGACAAACGCGTACCGCGTGGAGTGCGACTTATTGAAACCATACCCGCCGAACTTGAGGATTAGATCAAAAATCTCGGTCGCCTTGGCTTCGCTGACGCCCTTCTCCATCGTTCCTTTGATGAAATCGGGCTTGAACTTGGCGATGACGTCGGTGGTCTTCTTGCTGATGGCTTTGATGAGCTTGTATGCGTTGGCCAGCTCGATCCCGCCGAGTTGGTTGAAGATCTGCATCACCTGTTCCTGATAAACCATGATGCCGTAGGTTTCTTTCAGAATGGCATCCATGATCGGGTGGACCGAGGGCACCTGCTCTCGGCCGTGCTTGCGGTTGCAGTAGAGCGGGATCAGCTCCATCGGGCCGGGTCGGTACAGCGCGTTGGCGGCGATGAGGTCTTCCAGCCGATCCGGCTGCATTTTCATCAACAGATCCTGCATGCCGCCCGATTCGAACTGGAAGATGCCGCGTGTCTCCCCGCGACAGAATGTCTCCAGCACGCGCCGATCGGTGATGTCGATCTTCTCGATGTCGATCTCGAACCCCTTGGTCTGCTTGACCAGATCGATCGAGCGGGTCAACACGCTCAGTGTGCGCAGCCCTAGAAAATCCATCTTGAGCATGCCGCATTTCTCGGCGACCGGTCCTTCGTACTGGGTTAGGACATTTTCGTCCTTATCCCGACACAGCGGGATGACGTCATCCAACGGCTGATCCGCGATAATCACGCCGGCGGCATGAACGCCTGTGTTGCGGCATAACCCTTCCAATCGCTTGGCGACATCGATCACCTCTTTGATGTGCGGCTTGCTGTCGATCATCGACTTCAGATCGGGGACTTGGGCGATGGCTTTGTCGATGGTCATGCCGGGCGTGGGCGGGATGAGTTTGGTTAGCGCATCGATCTCCGACAGCGGCACGCCCATGACCCGGCCAACATCCTTGCACGCCGCCTTGGCGGCAAGTGTTCCGAAGGTGACGATCTGGGCGACGTGTCCGTATTTGTTGCGGACATATTCGATCACCTTCTGCCTGCCGTCCTGACAGATGTCGATATCTATATCGGGCATCTCATTTCGCGACGGGTCCATGAATCGCTCAAAGAGCAATCCGTATTTGATCGGATCGACGTTGCACAGCCCCAGCAGATAGCCCACCATCGTCCCCACGCCGCTGCCACGGGCGCCGACCGGGATGCCGTTGTCGCGAGCGAAATTGCAGAAATCCCAGACAATCAAAAAGTAGCTGCAAAAGCCCTTCATGCAGATGACGCTCAGTTCATATTCCAGCCTGTCGCGAATCGCCTGATCTACATCGCGCGTGCCGTAACGCCACTGCAAACCCTCCTGGCAAAGCTGGCGGATGTAGCGTTCATCGCCCTTCATGTTGGCAGACGTTGCGGGCGCCGCCTCGACGAGCTTTTCTGTCGGTACGCGATAGACCGGCGCATACCGCTTGGAAAAATCCAACTCCACGTTGCACATCTCGGCGATGCGGACCGTGTTCTCCATCGCCTCAGGAAAACCTGTTAGCGCCGTCCGCATCTCTTCTGGCGACTTCAGATACAACTGCGTCGGGTACTTCATCCGCTTTTCGTCGCTGATCTGTCGGCCGGTCGAGATGCAGCACAGACAGTCGTGCGCGTGGTGATCCTCGGCATTCAAAAAATGCACATCATTGGTACCGACCAACCCGACGCCGACTTTTTTCGCCAGTTCCGCCAACTCTGGATTGACCTCGTCCTGCTCCTTGATGTGTTTCTGCACTTCGATGAAGAAGCGGTCTGGCCCGAAGATCTCCAGATACGTCTCTGCCACCCGCTTCGCCTCGGCCATGTTGCGCTTCATGAAGGCGCTGGCGACTTCCCCGCCCAAACAGGCACTGGTTGCGATCAATCCCTTGGAATACTGCCTGAGCGTCTCCTTATCGATGCGGGGTTTGTAATAAAACCCTTCGCGATAACTCAGTGACGTCAGCTTGAGCAAGTTTTGATAACCCTCGCGATTTTCTGCAAGCAACAGAATATGAAACGCGGCGTCGCCGGGGTTGCCGGTGGGGCTTGATCGCTCGCGCCGATCGCCCGGTGCCATGTACGCCTCAATGCCGATGATGGGCTTGATATCGCTGGCTTTGCATGCGTTATAAAACTCAATCGCCCCATACATACACCCGTGATCGCTGATCGCCAGGGCATTCATCCCCAGTGCCTTGGTGCGCTTGACCAGATCGGGAATCCGGCACGCCCCATCTAGCATGGAATAGTGGGTGTGGACGTGCAGGTGAACGAACGAGTTTGAAGCTGGCTCCGCCATCTTTGTTACCGTATCGGGGGTGAGTGAGAAAGCAATTTTCGGAAATCGTGGAACCGATCAAACCAATTGATCCAGCCCGGAAAACGCCACGATCTCATGGCTGAAGAACGGCTCGGCGTGTCGGGTGCCGATTCGCGAGCCGAAATAGTCGCCGGTCACTTTGACGAGGTTCACCAGTTCCGGCGTCATCTGGGATTCATAACACGCGACGGCCTGCATCTTTTGCTCGACGGTGGAACTGACGTCGATGCAGAACGTGGGATTGATATTGAGTCGCAAATGCGTGCAGAAATAGTAGATGATGCGTTTGGGGTGCCAGGGTTCGCCGGGGATGGGGCTTTTGGTGAGTTTGGCATCAAAGCGGGCGTCTTCGGCGATTCGCGTGACGGCCACATGATCGGGATGCGCATCAGGCGTATAGGGAACAAACATCACGTTGGGTCGATGAATACGAATCTGTGCCGCGAGTTTGTAGCGGGCTTCGATCGTGTGCTCGACCTGCCGATTGGTCAGACCCAGCAAGGTGCGCCCGACGCCCAGAATCTTCGCCGCCGACGCCGATTCGGCGGCACGGCGTTCGACCGACCCGCGCGGCGTCGGCTCGCCGTTGGTCATGTCGATAATGTGAACATTGTGCCCCTGTTTCGCCAGCAGCGCGATCGTGCCGCCCATTCCCAGTTCCTGATCGTCCGGGTGCGGGCCAATGATGAGAAAGTTCGCCATGTCGATAAGTATAGCAGAGGGTAGGGCTTGGGGATTAGGGGAAGACGTGGGTCGTGAACTTCAAACTCCAAACCTCAAACTCCAAACTCTCTCCACTACCTCCCCAACCCCTCCAGCATCCGAGTCTCCAGT
>JBGSMH010000539.1:0-7973 GCA_041740275.1 Phycisphaerae bacterium | reverse complement strand
CGTTTAACCGTATTCAGTTCACGCCCGACTTGATGCCTTCGGACATCACCGGCACGGAAGTGATCGAAGAAGACAAGACCACCGGCAGCCGCGGGTTGCGGTTCGTCAAAGGTCCGATCTTCTCCAACGTCATCCTCGCTGACGAAATCAACCGTACACCCCCGAAAACGCAGGCCGCCTTGCTGGAAGCGATGCAGGAGCATCAAGTTACCGCCGGCGGTAAGCTGCACCGGCTGCCCCAGCCGTTCTTCGTGCTGGCGACGCAAAACCCGATCGAGCAGGAAGGCACCTATCCGCTGCCCGAAGCCCAGTTGGACCGTTTCATGTTCAACATCTTCGTCGGCTACCCAAGCGAGGATGAAGAGTTTCAGATCGTGCGTCTGACCACCATGAACCGCAAGATCGAACTGAATCACATCCTTTCCGGCGAAGAAGTGATGCATTTGCAGGAAATCGTCCGCAAAGTGCCGGTCGCCGACCATGTGATTCGCTACGCACTGCAATTCACCCGCCTGACGCGAAAAGGCGAACTCGGGACCAAACTGCCCGATTTCGTCGATGAGTTCGTCGCCTGGGGTGCAGGCCCGCGTGCCAGTCAGTACCTGATCCTGGCCGGTAAAGCTCGGGCGCTGCTCAAAGGCCGATATCACGTCAGCACCGAGGATATTCGCCAGGTCGCGATCCCGGTATTGCGTCACCGTATCGTGACCAACTTCAACGCCGAGGCCGAAGGAATCAAGCCGGATACGATCGTTCAGAAATTGATCGATTACATCCCGCGTCAACAGTACGATGAACTCGACGCCCAAACCGCCCGGATGCTCAAGGACCAACCGGCGGCATAGGTGCGGCGGTGTTCACGTGATCTTCGACATCAAAAGAAGCTCACTTTTGTCGTGCGATGTCCGTCGCTCTGCGACGGCGTGAATTGCCGTTAATGGCCCGGTTTTTTCCAGGAGATTGTTGCGTGTCTGATACGATTAAGAACCAATACGAACCCAAAGCCACCCTCCGCACCATCACCGGCGTGATCAGCAGCCTGCTGTTCATGGGTGTGCCCGTCGGACTGACCGAGTTTCTCCGTCCCGGCGGAGATACGTTCACCTGGCAGATGAGCTTTCTGGCGACCGCGCTGGCGATCGTGCTGGCGGTGATCAGCATTCGGGGAACGCTCAAGGACGCATAAGACGCAAGGACTGGTCTGATGGCTGAAACGCTGACCGATTACCGTCGATATCTTGATCCGCGCACGCTGGCGAAAATCTCGTCACTGGAGCTGCGCGCCCGGCTGATCGTCGAAGGATTGATGACTGGATCGCACCGATCGCCTTATCAGGGCGTCAGTGTTGAGTTCGCCCAGCACCGACCCTACACCGCCGGGGACGATATCCGCCACGTCGACTGGAAAGTCCTTGCCCGCGCGGACAAGGTCTATCTCAAGCAATATCAGGAAGAGACCAACCTTCAGTTGATCCTGATGGTCGATTGCTCTGAATCGATGGGTTTTGGCTCGATCGAAGTCGATGGCAAAACCTGGAGCAAGTACGACCACGCCACCAGCCTCGCGGCGAGCCTGGCGTATATGGCGGTGCATCAGGCCGACAGCGTCGGGCTGGCGATCTTCGATCAGCAGATGTCGCGCTATTTCAAGCCCAGTAGCTCGCCCACCCAGTGGAAGCTGATTACCAACGAACTGCAGATGATGCCCCGCTGGAACAAAACCGGCATCGGCAAGGTTCTGGACCAGTTGGCGGAGAAATTGACGCACCGATCGGTGATCGTGCTGCTGTCCGACTGCTTCGACGACCTGGATTCGATCAAAAAAGGCCTGCGTCACCTGCGCTATAAGAAGCACGAGATCATTCTCATGCAGGTCTTTGATGATCAGGAAGTCAGCTTCCCGTTCGAGGACGTGACGCTCTTCAAAGGCATGGAAGAGCTTGGCCAACTGATTACCGAACCGCGTTCGCTTCGCGATGGTTATCTGGAGCAGTTGCAACTGTTTACGGATCAACTCAAGAAGATGTGCCGCGGGATGAATATCGACTACCAGCGTTTTGTCACCAGCGACCCGCTGGACGTATCGCTCAGCCAGTTCCTGGCAACGCGAGCGGCGTCGATGAAATGACGTTGGGTGTTTGAAGTGTGGAATCGGAAATGTGACGTGTGAAGTTTGAAATGGAAACTGCGATGTTGAATATGCCGCTGGGACAACTTCATACCGGGTTTGACCTGTCGCATTTGTCGATGCCATTGGCGTTGGGCTTCATCACGCCCGCGTTTGCAGCGATTGGTCTGGCGGCGATCTCGATCCCGATCATCATCCACATCCTCAACCGCCGACGCTACAAAATCCTCGACTGGGCGGCGATGCAGTTTTTGCTGGCGGCGATGCGGAAAAACCGCCGCCGGCTGAAATTCGAACAGTGGATTTTGCTTGCCACCCGTTGTGCACTGATCGCGCTGTTGGGTCTTGCGCTTGCCCGGCCTCTGGGTTGTGCCGATTCAACGCTGGCACGATTTGCCGGTCAATCGGCTCAGTTGCACGTGATCGTCATCGACAACAGCTATTCGATGGCATACGAAGCTGGTCGCCCGGACGCGGCGACGCACCTGGATCAAGCCAAAAAAACCGCAAGCCAACTGGTCAAACGCCTCTCTGCCGGTGGTGATTCGGTCGTCCTGATCACCGCCGCCAAACCCGCGACGGCTTTGATCGCCAAGCCCAGCTACGATCTGGTCAACGTCGATGCCGCGATCGAACGCATCCCGCAACGCTTCACCGGCACGGATCTGCCCGGCGCGTTCCGACTCGCCCAACAGGCGGCCGAAGACAAAGGCGTTCAGCCCAGTCGCACGCTGCACATTCTGTCCGACTCCACCAACAGCGCCTGGCGCAACGGTCAGGAAGGCGTTCTGGCAGAGATGGGCCCGAAACTCGCCAGCCAGTTCTCCATCCGCAATTACAACCTCTCGGTCCCCAACCAATACAACGCCGCCGTCCTGGAAGTCATCCCGGCCAGCAATCTGGTCCGTACGCGGTTCTCCAACGATTTCCGCGCCACCGTCCGCTCCTATGGGCAAACCATCGACACTTCCATCCTCTGGAAGCTTGGCGATGAAGTTCTGCCCGGCGGGACCAGCATTCAGCTAGACGCCCAGACCGATCCGATCACGCAGGCCAACGCCCAACTCAAGGCCGGTGGATCAACCGTCATCAGCACGCAGGTCAACGTCGATGACCGGCTTAAAATCGATAACGTCCGCTGGCACGCGATCGAGATTGCCAGCGAGATGAAGATTTTGATCGTCGAAGGACGCCGCGGAATGGGCCCGCTCGATGGTTCGGGCGCGTTCCTTGATCTGGCACTGGCACCGCCCACGCTGGACGAAAGCGCCGGCCGCACGACGTCCAGCTATCTGAAGCCCGAGCGCATCAGCGATATCGAACTGGGTGGCAAGGTATTGGGCGACTATCGCGCGATCATGCTGACCGATGTCGGACAAGTCGCTCCCCCGGTCGCAGACCAGCTCGCCTCCTATGTGAAGAACGGCGGGACGGTGGTCTGGTTCATGGGCGAGCAAGTCCAGCGCGAAAACTACAACACCACCTTGCTGGAACGCGATCTGATCCCCGGCAGCCTGGTGCAACGGCAGACCGGAGAAAAGCCGTTCACCTTCAGCTTCAATCCTGCTGGCAACAATCACTCGCTGCTTCAGGCGTTCAAAAACATCGACAAATCCGGCCTGGAAACGGCGCAGGTCTTCACCTACTGGCAGGTGGCACCCAAAGAAACGCTCAATGCCGAGCGGGTGCTGAATTTCCAATCGACGAGCCAGACGCCTGATGCGGCGATCTTGCGACACACGGTCGGTCGCGGCAGGGTCGTGTTCTTCGGTTTCTCCGCCGACGCCGAATGGACCAGTTTCCCAGCCAAACCCGCCTATGTCACGCTGATGCATGAGGTCGTCGCCGGTTCGGTCGCGGGGAGCGAAAACTGGATGAATCTGGAAGTCGGGGATCGAATCGAGATCCCGACCTCGCGTGAGATCGGCGGCGTGCCCAAGCTTCGCGATGTCGACGGCGCGACCGAAGCACCGCTGGATACCATTGTCAAAGAGAACGGCGATTCGGTCTATCAGTCCGCGCCGCTGGATAAACCAGGGCTCTATCGCCTGACTGCGGGCGTCAACGTCTGGCCGATCGCGGTCAACGTCCCTTCTGACGAAGCCGACATCCGCCCGATCGCCAACGAAGGTATCCGCACGGCGTTGGGCAATGTTGAAATGATCGCGTTAGGCGACACGATCCCCAGCGAAGCATCCGCCGAGGAAGAAGGCAGTGATTTTGGCTGGACGTTGATGGTGCTGGTGCTTGTTTTGCTCGGCGTCGAGTGCTTCATGGCGATGCGGTTTGGCCATTACCGAAAACCGGTCGCAGCATCGTCACCCGCGTCACCGGCGGCTTCTTGAACTCTGTAACCAAGGTCTGACACTTGAATCGACTTATCGAAATCATCCTCGGCTTGGACAAAGGGTTCCTGGATCGCGAAGGCGAATTCGCGCTTCGGTTCAACCCGCAGTGGCCTTTCAGCGAGGCGATCGGCGCGACGTTCTGGAACGTGCTGTTGATCGGGCTGGGCGTGTCATTGGTGTGGTACGTCTACAAACGTGAAGGCCGCGAACGGCGCGTGCGAGTGGTGCTGGCGTCGGTGCGGATGATCCTCATCCTGCTGGTGGTTGCGCTGCTGAATCGCCCGGTGATCTCGCTGACTCAATCCCGAACCGAACCGTCTGTGCTGGCGTTTATGGTCGATGATTCGCTGTCGATGCGGATCAAGGACATCCAGAAAGGCGAAGACGCCTCCGTACTCCAGGCGCGACTCGAAGCCGTCACCGATTTGATGTCGGCAGAGAACGCCAAGCTGCTGACCGAACTGGCTGCCAAGCACCAGTTGCGTTTCTACCGATTCAATGCCGATGCGGTGGCGATGCAGACCAGCACCACCCAACCCGTGCCGCTGATCGAAGCCCAGGGTCAAAAAACACAGGTTGCCGAGTCGGTGCGAACCGTCATGCGCGAACTGCAAGGCCAGCGTCTGGCCGGCGTCGTCGTGTTGACCGACGGTCGCGACATGCCCCAGCAGTCGATCACCAGCGCGCTGGACGATCTGAAAGACTTTGGCGTGCCGATCTATCCGGTGCCGGTCGGTTCGGATTCGGCACTGCGAAATATCGAGATTCAGCAGGTGTCGGCCCAGGATTCGGTGTTCGTCAAGGACATCACCAACATCAAGTCGATGGTTCGCGTCAGCGGCCCGCCCGGACAGTTGGTCACGATCAGTTTGAAAGACAAGAAGACCGGGCAAGTCATCCGCGACGCCAGCGGCAAGCCCGTCGAAAGACAGATCTCGCCCACGACCGATGAGCCTGTCGAAGTGGAATTGCAGTTCACACCCGCAGAGACCGGCACGATGGACCTGGTGGTCGTCGCCGACCCGGTGGCAGGCGAGATCGATGACGGGGACAACGCACGCGAAGTGCAGATCTCGGTCCTCGATGCAAAGATCGCGGTTCTCTATGTCGAAGGCTACCCGCGCTGGGAATATCGCTATCTGAAAAATGAGATGATCCGCGACAAAACCGTGGATATCTCCTGTCTGCTGCTCTCTGCCGACCCGACTTTCCGGCAGGAGGGGGATAAGCCGATCACCCGCTTCCCCGAAACACTGGAAGAAATCCTCGCCTACGACGTCGTGCTGTTTGGCGATGTCGATCCGCGCGAAATGAGCGACAATCAGCTTCAACTGGTCGCCGACTTTGTCTCCCGTCGCGGCGGGGGATTCGGGATGGTCTCCGGCCCGCAATACAGCCCGCACGCATGGAAGGGCACCGCGATCGAAGGCGTCCTGCCCGTCGATATCACCAAGACCGCGCCCGAAGACTGGGGCACCACCGGCGCGACGATCGCCGAGGGTTTTCGACCTGCACTGACCAAGGAAGGGACCGATTCCAGCTTGTTCCGATTCTTTGCCGACCGGGCGCAGAACGGCCAGTTCCTTAAAGAGGGCTGGCAGCCGATCTTCTGGTACGCGCGCGGCGTGTCGACCAAGCCGGGCGTGGGCGAAGTGATGGCAGAACACCCCAGCGAAGTTGGCCCGGACGGGCGTCGGGCACCAATTATGGTCGTCGGGCGCTATGGTGCCGGTCGAACCCTGTTCAGCGCGATCGACGATAGCTGGCGGTGGCGCTTCTACACCGGCGAAAACATCTTTAACACCTACTGGGTACAGCAGTTACGTTATCTGGCGCGATCGCGCAAACTGGGTCAACGCAAGTTTACGCTGGCCAGTCAGCGACCGATCTATGATCTGGGCCAGCAGGTGCGATTGACCGCCCGGGCGATCGATCCGCAATTATTAACGCAACTTCCCGAACAGTTGCGCGTCCAACTGACAGCGGCGGACGGACAACTCGTCCGCCAGGAGACGCTGACGCGCCAGGCAGGGACCGATACCTACCTCGCCAGCTTCACCGCCGACCGGATCGGAAAGTACACCGTCACCCTCCCCAGCGTCGCGCCGGGGATCGACGAAATGACCGTCCCGATCGATGTTTCGGTCCCCCGGCTGGAACTGTCCAGCCCACAGGTGGATCGCGTGACATTGGGTCGATTGGCAAGCGAAACGTCAGGCGAAGTGATCGAACTGGCGTCGGCGGCGACCAAGCTGCCGAACATCCCCAGTGCCCAGAGACAGGTGCCGCTGATTACCAGCCAACCCCTCTGGGACGCCCCCATCGCACTGGCGGCATTCATTTTGCTGCTTACCGGTGAGTGGGTGGCGCGTAAGATATTTGGAATGGTTTAGAAAAACGGGTCGAAAAGTCGAAAACGATGTACCCCGCGCGATAATATCGCACGTTTGATGTTTCCCGTTGTTTGGGTTTCGGTTCTCACGATTGGAGTTTGTCATGCCCCCAACCGCACTTATACACTCGATTGAATCGGTCCGTCGTCGGGCGCGCTGGCTCTCAGTTGCCTACGGCATGGGCATTGTGCTTGCGGTTGCGGTCGGATTGCTCGTGGGTGTGGTCCTGGTTGACTACATCCTCAATCTGCCCGCGATCCCCCGCATCCTCGTGATGCTGGTCGCACTGGGTAGCCTGGGATATGTCGCCTATCGATTCGTCGCACGCCCGGCGACCACCGCGATGTCGCTATCGGACGTCGCCGGCCGGTTAGAACGGGCGTTCCCACAGTTTGAAGACCGATTGCGTTCGACCGTCAACTTCGCCGACGGGCACAACCCCGGGTCGGCGGTGTTGCAGGATCGCGTGATCGAACAGGCGACCCAGATCGCCAAAGAAGTGGATCTCGGAAAAGCCGTGCTCGCCAAACCCGCCGCCATGTCGGTTTCGGGCGGCGTCGCTGCTGTCGTCTTCATGCTGGTGATCGCACTGGGCCTGATGGATGCCAATATCCGCAACATCATCGCCTCGCGTCTGATCACGCCTTTCTCTGCAGCGGCCTGGCCGAAGCGGGTCATGATCAACGTCACCTCCGAAATCCCCGCCCGCGTGCCGGTCGGTCAAAAAATCGAATTGTCGATGAAACTCGACAAAGGTGACAAACCCACGCTCAAGCCGATCGTCTATTACCAGATCGAAGGCGGCATGCGTCAGCAGGTCTTCATGACCCGCGGCGAAGACGGTCAGTTCCACGCCGCACTTGATGCCCGTCTGGAACAAGCCGCGACATCCGGCAAACTCACCGCTTGGATCGAAGCCGGCGACGATTCGCGAATGCTCGCGCCGATCACCATCGTCCCGCGCCTCTCGATCAAACAGATCACCGCCCGCGTCACCCCGCCGGCGTATGTGCCCAATCGTGCGCGCACCGAGCAGGACATGGGCGTCTCGCCTGCTGTCGCTGCCGAGGGCTCTGAAATCGCGATCGCGACACGCTTCAACAA
>JBGSMH010000538.1:0-9317 GCA_041740275.1 Phycisphaerae bacterium | reverse complement strand
ATCGTGTCGGCGGCGATGGAGCCGTGGTACGCGTACCTGCCAGTCCCACAGGCGATCGTCGTGCTGGCAGCCCCATTGGCGTGCATGGGGGCGTTGCTGGGCGAGCGAAACAGTGCATGGAAGCCGTCGCTGGTTGTGGTGATCGCGGTGCTGGCGTTACTGGCCTGGCCGATTGCGGATTCGTATCAGACGTACCAACAGTACCGAGCACTCGGTTTTGCGCCGTAGGAGCAGTGTTGTCGCGACTTCAGTTGTTATTGCCGCTGGTCTTCTGGGCGCTGTGGGTCAGCCATCGCCAGCCCGCCATCGTCGTGCCTTGGACCGGTGCGATCCTGTATCTGCTGTCGCTCGGATTCATCGTCATACTCATGCGACGTCTGGCCAGACGCGCGATGCGCGTTTCGTCGAATCGCGCCACCGCTCGGTTTCATCATGTGATGTTCGCCGCCCGCTGGATGGTGATGTCGCTGCACCTGTTTGCCCTCTTTTATCTGGGTTGGGGCGATCTAATCGTCCGCGCCGGACTGACATTTGATGGGCGAATCGAATCACTTCCCGCGCTCACATCCATGTTGCCGGTCGCACTGGCGTGGATCGGTCTGATCTGGGCACAATACCCCCTGGATCGCGCGGTGCGCGAGCAGAACATCATGCTCTCGCTCAATGAAGGTGATGCGATCTACGAGCCCCCATCAATTGGGGCGTATGTCCTGAGCAACACCCGGCTACAGGTGCTGGCGCTGCTTGTGCCGGTCGGGTTGGCGATCATCCTGCGTGATGTCGCGACACTCGGCTTGATTCGCTGGACCAGTTTCGACGCCGCCGATCGGGAGATCATCGCGACGTTTGCAGGTGCAGGGTTTGTATTTGTCATCGGGCCGGAGATTCTGCGTCGCATTTTGCCCGTCAATCCCATGCCCGATTCGCCACTGCGCCAGCGGCTGGAGGGCATGTGCGAGCGACTGGGTTTGCGATACCGCGATATCCTGATCTGGCGGACGCATTTTGTCTTCTGCAACGCCGCCGTCATGGGGCTGGTTCCACGATTTCGCTATGTACTGTTGAGCGACCTGCTGGTCGAGACGATGGACGACCGACAGATCGAAGCCGTCTTCGCCCACGAGGCCGGTCATGTCATGCACCGACATATGACCTGGTATGTCGTTTTTGCGATCGTCTTTTTCTCATGGTTGGGCGCGTTTGAAACCGTCCTCGGCTGGGCGATCTGGGGCGGGACCATCCCGGCGCATGTCCCGCTGGACACGATCCTGTTCCTCGGCGGGGTGGCCGGTTTCTTTCTGGTGTTTGGGTCGCTGTCGCGCTTATTCGAACGACAGGCCGACTTGTTTGCCGCCCGGAGCGTCATGGGAGGCGATGGCGACTCAGCGGTCCAGACCGACGGCGTAATCGTCTTCAATTCGGCGTTGGCGCATGTGGCGAGAATGAATCACATGCCGCTGGACGCCCAGCAGTTTTCCGCCGGTCGCGGCAGGATGGGCCGGGCGTATGCGCGGGCGGTCCACCACGCCGGGACATGGCTGCACGGGAGCATCCGCTCACGAATGGACTATCTGGCGAGTCTTCCCAATGCCCCCGAATCGCTGGCGCGGTTTGACCGGCGGATGATGGTGATCCGCATCGGGTTGCTGGTTGCGCTCTGCAGCACAACCGCATGGGTAATCACTTCAATGATGTATTGAGCAACTGACCGAACCGTCTCGATCAGTCGGCAGGGTTCGGCGTGGGCGACGGACGCGGCGCGGGAACGGGCTCACGCGAAGGCGTGATCAAATCCGGGATCGGCCCGCTCGGGAGCGGCGGGCGAACCAGTTCATTCTCATTCTTCAGGGCCGGGCCAGGAATGATCCCCAACCGACGCAATGCGACGTTGACCTCCGCATCGCTGTCGTCCAGCCGATACGCACGCCGAAGCGCCGCCTCGGCCAGTGGCTTGTGACCGACCTGCTCGAGATACAGCCCTTGTTGCTTGGCGACATAAAACGATGTCGGAGCCTGATTGGCAGAACGGGCGTAGGCGTCGATCGCCGAATCCGCATCACCTCGGGCCGCAAACGCCTTGGCCAGCACCAGATACTCATCCCCGCTGGTGGACGCCGCTGCCGCCTGTTCGATGCGGTTGATCTCACTGTCGTGTGTATCAAACTTGGCCAATGCCAGTGCCATCGCGTCGATTGTCTTCAGCTTCTGCGCCACATCGGATCGACCGACCGCAGTCACATTCTGAACGCTCAGCGACGTACGATAATTGGTGATCGCCTGCGCAAAGGCGTTTTCCTGAGCATAGATCTGGCCCAGGTAGTAGTAGCTCTCGTAGTCGCGCGGGTTCTGTCGAACGGCATCGCGAAACGCGCCCTTGGCCTCTTCGCGCTGGTTGGTCTCAAGATATTCCACGCCCCGCTCGCGGCTTTGCTTGGAGTACGTGACATACTCCCCGCAACCGGCGAGCAGAAACGAGGCGGTGATAAACAATGATCCGATGGTGCGTCGTCGCGACATGCGTGCTACCTCCATGTAGCTGAAGTAAACCCTAATCGTATCTGTCCGCACCGCCGATGCAAGACCGGTATCGCACGCAATCGGCTTCTCGGCTTCAATCAAAAGGCGGCATCTTCGACAGCTTGCGTTGCAGCGACCGACGATGGATGCCCAGCCTGCGCGACGTCTGGCTGATGTTGTTCTGACACTCGGCCAGGATGCGCTGGATGTGTTCCCATTCCACGCGCGCCAAAGTCGGCTGACTGTCCGGCACCTGAGGCGGCAACTCGCCGTCGCGCTCAAACGCCGCCAGAATCTGGTCCGCGTCGGCGGGTTTGGTCAGGTAATCCATCGCACCTCGATGCACCGCTTCGACCGCAGTCGCGATCGAGCCAAAACCGGTCAGAATCACCACATCAATATCCGGGTCGAGCGCGGTCAGATCCTTCATCAGTTCCAGCCCGGTTTTGCCGGGCATTTTCATGTCGAGCACCGCACGCTGGGGCTTGTGTTCCTTGGCGAGTTTGATCGCCTCGGCGGGCGTGGGGGCGTCGATCGTCTCAAAACCCCTGGCCTCAAACGCCCGCACCAGCCGACGACGAAAGATCGCGTCGTCATCGCACACCAGGATCTTCGGCAAATTCCTATTGGCCGATGGGGAAGAGTACGACGAGGACATCGAGCTGTTCATGGGCGGTTCCTAAATGCAAGTGCTTTTTTGTCACACCGGTGCGACATTTTAACGCATCCCCATAAAAAGACAATATTGTCCGTAAAAAAAGTTAGCCCAGTATTTCGGGGTTTACCATCCGTTTTGGACCGCCGATTTTTCTGCGGCAATTCGCTATAATCCGGGCCGAAGATGGATCGTCCCGAACTAGACATCCCCGAACTCGCCCGTGCCTTGGACCGCGAACGCATCCTCCGCGCCCGGGCCAAATCCCCGTGGGAAAAGCTCCAAGCCGGCGGCGATCTGTTCGACGCCGCTTGCCAGCGCATGATCTGGGGCATCAAAACGCAATTTCCCGACCTGACTGAAGCCCAAGTCCAGGCCGAACTCGCCCGACGCCTCGCCATCGCCCGACGCTTGGAGACCCCGCGATGAATGCCAACCAGATCGTCGCACGCGTCATTCATGCACTCGACGAACACAATATCCCCTACATGCTCGTCGGCGCGTTCTCTGCCAATGCCTTTGGCGTTGAACGATCCACCCACGACGCCGACTTTGTTGTCGAGTTGGGCGACGGAGCATTGGCTGGCTTAACCAAGTCGCTCGCCCCCGATATCGTCGTCGAACCGCAGTTGAGTTTTGAGAGCGTCACACTCACGCAACGTTACATCGCAACGCACGTCTCTTCTTCGTTCAAGATCGAGTTCTTCTTGCTAGCCGACGAACCGTTCCATCAAGAGCGGTTCAGGCGACGCTTGCGCGGGCGATTCATGGACGGCACGGCTTGGGTGCAATCGCCCGAAGACCTGATCGTCCAAAAACTCCGCTGGTACGGGCGCGTCAAACGTAACAAGGACATTGACGATGTCCGCAACGTAATCGCGGTGCAACTGAGGAATCTTGACCTGAATTACATCCGCCGATGGTGTGACACGCACGGGACTCGAGATTTATTCGAAAAACTTTGGAACGAAGCGCAGGAATTCCAGTAATCGTCTCCCCTTCACGCCATCGGTAATTCCAACGTCGAAGTCGTGCCTTTGCCTTCTTCGCTTTGCATGGAGAACCGCCCGCGGAAGTTTTCGGCGACCAAGCGGACGAGGAACAATCCCAGCCCCATTCCGCGGCCGGGCTCTTTGGTCGTGAAAAACGGGTCGCCGGCGCGTTTCAGCACGTCTTTTGCCATGCCGTGGCCTTGGTCGATTACGTCGAAAGCGATCACGTTTTGCGTTCGCCGGATTGACAATCGCACCGGCGCGGTTGGCGCGGAAGCGTCGATCGCGTTGCGAATCATCACCGTCAACGATTGCTCGATCGCCGGGCAAGGGGCGGCGATCAGGCAGTCGCCGGCGTGACCGTCGATCGTCAGCCGAGCCTTTTCGTCTTCACGCAAATGCTCGGACAACTTCGATAGCAGCTCTGTCAGTGGCGTGGCGACGTCGGATGAATCGGTCGCCACCTCCACGCGCATCCGGTCGAGAATAAATCGACAGCGATTGCATTCCTGCCGGATAAGCTGTGCGTCTTCGATCAGTTCTGGCGACGCCGGGAGCTTGGCGATCGCCAGCTCCAACTCCTTGGCGACCACCGCGATCGTCGCCAGCGGCGTGCCCAACTCATGCGCCGCACCGGCGGCCAGCGTGGTGAGGGTGCTGAGTTTTTCATGTCGGGCGTTACGCTCGCGGAGCGCACTGACCTCCATCTCCCGCTGCCGCAACGACCGATTCACCCTACCGGCAAAATACGCGACCAGCACGCTGACCAGCACCAGATTCGTCCACAATCCGATCTGATGCACAAAAGGCGTCAGACCTTCTTCAGACAATTTCACCGGCGGGATGACAAAGAGCGTGGCATACCCAAGCGCCGCCGCCGCGACGATCAGCCAGGTCCAGCCGGCGCCCAGCGTAGTGACAGCCATCGCGACATGGATCAGATAGAGCGTGCTGAAGGGATTGTCTGGCCCGCCGGTGTATATCAGCAGGAACGTGAGCGATGACATGTCCAAAATCAGCACCGCGCCGATCAGCCAGGTGGGGATCGATTGTGATTTAGACCATCGCCATAAACCGATGTTGCTGATGAGTGTGATCGCAACCACGATCATCACCGGCCCGAACGGGGCGTTGAGCCAGAGCATGTGCGCCACGATCGTCGCCGCCAACTGCCCCACTACTGCGATCCATCGCAGGCGCATCAACCACGTCAACACGATTCCCGGCTCGCTGACGGGCGGAAACCAGTGTCGGTACGCATCGGGAGAATTCACAACCGGGTCGCTGATGTCCTTCACGCGAAACAGTCTACCACCCCGTGTAGTCGCGGGGTGCGACATCATGTCACGCGAAAAATTTTTACTTCAGACTTGAAATCCATGATACCGATCACTATCCTAACAAATGTTCAAACAAAACCCGAACCCAGACGGTGGTGACTTCCGTCCAGTTCGGGGCGATCCGCTCAAGTGAACGAGATCGCAAACCCAAGTCATTGAAGGATTTATAGCCGCCTGCGAGCCGGTCAGACCGGGGATCAGGATTGTCTATATCTCCCGCCCGGCTGACCAATAGACCCGGGTGCAGCAGCAAGGAGGCCCATCGTGGCCAAAACTCTCGAAAAAGCGGACGCAAAGTCCGCAGCGGCATCGTCCCACTCATCGTCCAATGCGTCTTCCAACGCCGCCTCGTCGGCTTCATCGGGGTCCGGTGCATCGGGATCATCCTCTTCCAACGGATCGGCCAAACCTGTCGTCCGTGAAGTCCCCACTCGACCCGCAGACCCCGCCCGCGATCGGGCACTTTCGCTGGCGGTCCAGCAAATCGAAAAACAGTTCGGCAAAGGTGCGGTGATGAAGCTCGACGGCGAACGCCGAACCCAGATCGACGGCATCCCCACCGGATCGCTCTCGCTCGATATCGCACTCGGCGGATTCGGCATCCCGCGCGGACGCATCATCGAAGTCTTCGGCCCGGAATCATCCGGTAAAACCACGCTCAACCTGCACATCATCGCCAGTTGTCAGAAATTGGGCGGCGTCGCCGCTTTCATCGATGCCGAACACGCGCTCGACCCCTCGTGGGCCAAGCGCCTAGGCGTACGACTCGACGATCTGCTGGTCAGCCAACCCGACACCGGCGAGCAAGCTTTGGAAATCTGCGAGTTGCTCGTCCGCTCCAATGCCGTCGATCTGATCGTCATCGACTCGGTCGCTGCTTTGATCCCCCGCGCCGAAATCGAAGGGGAAATGGGTGATGCGGTCGTCGGATTGCAGGCCCGACTCATGAGCCAGGCGATGCGCAAACTTACCGGCGCGATCGCCAAGAGCAAAACCACCGTCATCTTCATCAACCAGATTCGCGAAAAGATCGGCGTGATGTTCGGCAACCCCGAAACCACCCCCGGCGGCCGGGCACTGAAGTTTTATGCCTCGGTCCGCATCGACGTGCGACGCACGCAAACCCTCAAGGATGGCGACGTCTCCATCGGCTGCCGCACCCGTGCCCGCGTCGTCAAAAACAAGATCGCACCCCCCTTCCGCGACGGCGAGTTCGACATCATGTTCGATCGCGGCATCAGCTATGAAGGCGATCTGCTCGATCTGGCGGTCGCGACCAACGTCATCGACAAGAGCGGTGCGTGGTTCAACTATGGACCCACCCGTCTCGGTCAAGGCCGCGAAACAGCCAAGCAGTTTCTGCTGGACAACAAGGATCTGGCGGCAGAGGTTCACCAGAAGGTCTTGGCGATCAAACTCGCCCAACCCGCGACGGCCGTCGCCGCAGACGCCGATGCCGACGCCTAAATCGACATATGGTCCAACGTGAAGTCCACGCCGCAGGGAAACGGATCTGCCGATTCGTTTCCCTTCGGCTTGTCGCGTTGCTCCTTTCAGCTCAATTCCAAACCAATTTGCGATGAATGTTGGTTTATCCCGTCTACGCGCGCTTTAATGAGATAGGAGATACGACCCAACGACCCGACCAACCCAAGGAGAAGCGATGACCTCACTCGAATCAAACCAAGCGAATCGTGAGCAGATTGACCGCCTCAATGACATTATTGACGGCGTGGACACCGCGATGCTCGTCACCGCGCGGCCAGACGGATCCCTGCGAAGTCGCCCGATGGCGACCCGGCATATCGATCATGGTGGCAACGTGTGGTTCTTCACCGCGCTGGATAGCGAAAAGACGCGCGAGATCGCCGACGATCAACACGTCAACCTGTCGTACTCCGACACTGAAAATCAACGTTATGTCTCGATCTCCGGCAAGGCCCGCATCGAGCGCGATCGTGCCAAGATTGATGAACTCTGGAACGAATCGGTCGCGGTCTGGTTTCCCGAAGGCAAAGACGATCCGAACGTCGCCTTGATCCGCGTCCACATCGAGGCGGCAGAGTATTGGGATTCGCCGCAAGGCACGATGGTGCAGCTATACACCTACGCCAAGAGCGCTCTCACCGGACAGGTGCCCACCGAAGCGATGAAACACGGGACGATACAATTGTGACGCCCTTTACGACAAATCCGGCGTGAACGTCTCACCAATCTGGCGAACAACAATTCGATCCGATTGATCACGTGAGGCGCGGATAAATCGTTCGATCGGCTCGTTCATCGGTTCATGGCTTAACTTGAACGTCGAATGGTGCATCGGCAATACATATCGCGCATCAACGTGCTCGGTCGCCATCTCCCACGCTTGTTCCGGGCTGGTATGGGCGGCGATATACGGGTCATACGCACCGATGCCGACGATCGCCAGATCGACCTTGCCGATCCCGCGCCAGTCCTGGTGATAGGCCGTGTCGGCACCGAACAGCACGCGATGCGACCCGGATTCGATCAGAAACGCACCGTAGCCGCGATGTCGGTCCAGAAAAGTCCGCGCGCCCCAGTGGTGCACGGGGATTGAGGTCACGCGCACATCCCCGATCTTCATCGATTCGTCCCAGGCGATTTCGGTGATCGATCTGAACCCCATATCGGCGATCAGGTCGGTCAGGTGCGTTGAGGCGATCACCGGGATGCGCTTGCTCATCCGCGCCAGGGTCGGCCGATCCAGATGGTCAAAATGGGCGTGACTGATAAGGATCGCATCAATCGGCGGTAATTGAGCAAGCGTTATCGCCGGTCGAAGGTACCGCTTTGGGCCGGCCGTGAAGAGTCCGAACCCCAGGCCGATGCGGGATGAAAAAACCGGATCGGTCAGCAGCGTCTTTCCGCCGATGCGCAACAGCACGGTGGCATGTCCGATCCAGACCGCCGACAGCGATCGCGTTTCCCACCCCGCCAGGTCCGGCGTTACCGGCGCCCTCGGTGGCGGTGCGTACCAATCGTCCACCCGCAACCGCCCGCGACCGCGACCCAGCCGGTCCGCGATGCGCAATGGCCAATCGCGGTGCTTGATAAAATCGCTGATCGTACGCCAGTTGAGTCCAAACAAAACCGCACCCGGCTGGACTCGAACCAGCGACCGTCGGATTAGAAATCCGATGCTCTATCCAACTGAGCTACGGGTGCCTGATCGATTTGAAGGTAATCGGCGGCCTGATGCGTTGCAACAATTCACTGCCCTCAAATCCCGTTTGGTGTTACCCTATCGGGCGGGTTAGGGAACAGACGCTCATGTCCGGAGGTGATGGTGGCCATCAAATGTCCGTATTGCTCGTTCACGATCGAGTTAAAAGGGATTCGTGCGGGGCATTTTCAGCCCAAATGTCCACGCTGCGCCGATCAGTTTGCTCTGGTCATCCATGAAGATGCTTCGATGCAGCCAACGCCTGCACGCCGTGACTCCCCAGGCCGCACCGGTGGAGGTTCAGGTGCGTCAACCCCCGCATCGACTCCGCGTCGGCGATCGCGTCGAAGCCGTCGGTCCCGAGTTCGAGGTGGTTGAGGTCGAGGTGCGTGAGGTTTCGCAAGTACGGGCTGCCGGCCAGGACGGCCATCGCGCCGCCGTCGATGCCCTGGGCGAACGACTGATTCGGGCGGTTGTGGCCGACCTTCAGCGTCCGCAACCCGACGAGGTTCGGACACCCCGCCAGCATCGCGACCGCCTCGTTCGTCAGCCGCTGGCGTTCGAGTTCGAGGTCGCGTAAGCAGGCCAAGTGCGGCGACCGCAAGAGGATCTCGAGGCCGGCGTCA
>JBGSMH010000537.1:0-6749 GCA_041740275.1 Phycisphaerae bacterium | reverse complement strand
TCTGACCAGACCTTTTATGTCGATCAGGCTGCGGTGGACATGACCGCAAGCCCGAAATGGGCCCCGGACAAGCGCGCCCCTGCGGTTCCCTATACGAAAGAGGACATCGGCCTGGCCGAATGGGGTATCCGTCACGCCACCAAGCCAGAGGCCGACAACAAGGACTGGGGCGCGACCTATCGCGAGATCAACGGCGCGATCTTCCCCGGCTACGCGCTGGCGGCACGGTTGATGAATCTGCAAAAGCAGTGGAACCACGACGCCTTTTTCGATTACAGCGATCGCTATATGAAGTGGTATCGGACTGAGAAGCCGAAGATTTCAAACAATCCTTCGCCGTTTCTGGTCGCGATGTGGGAAGCCCACCGCGGCGAGAAATAGGTTCCGCTGTAACCGCCGACAAAGGCGGTCCTGGCGTGGACAGAAGCCGGCGACCTATGGATGTCCCGACTATTGAACAATGACGATTTGCAACAAAACAATAAGCCCGTTGCCGATGGGCAACGGGCTTGGTTACAGACTGTGACGTGTCCGTCGCGAGGACACTTGCAGTGGAGCGACGGGGAATCGAACCCCGATTTGCTGAATGCGATTCAGCCGTCATCCCGTTAGACCATCGCCCCGGGGTGCTTGTGAAGCACTATAACGAATCGGGCTAGGCGTTGGCAACTTCGACGAAGTCGGCGACGCTGGCCAGATCGCGGGCGTGCTGCGGGGTGGCTTTGATGGTCGCGGTTGTGCCTTTGGGAAGATCCAGATGGATCTTGTTGGCGTGCTTGGTCCAGATGCGTCCGCCGCGGCGCTTGGGCTGGGCCTTGAAGTTGGCGGCGCGGGTGAGGATCGGTTCGGCGACGACCGGGTCGCTCATGAACAATCGTTCGATCGTCTTGTTCGCGGCGTCGCGGGTGATGCTCTTGGTGATGGTGACCCGGAACTTACCGCCGGGCGTTGCTTCGATTGCCATTGAAAACTCCAGTTTTTTCGAGCCAAGCATTGTAACGCCGGGCAGGGGGTGATGCAAGTTGCGTTGCGCCAGTTCTAAACTAATTATTAAGCAAGCCAACTGCGACCACTCAGACATCAGCGTAGACCCTGATCGTGTATAATCCCCGTTCAAATAAGGAGTAAGGCTTGAAAGCAGCATTTCCGGCATTGGAAACGTACTTGCCGTTGATCGAATTGGCGCGGCAGGAGGATTTGGGCGCGGATTCGGACGATGTTACGTCGCGGCTGTCGATCGACGAAAAAATTGTTGGGATCGGGTCGCTGATCCAGAAGCAGCCGGGCGTGATCTGCGGGTTGCCGATGATTCAAGCCATCTGCGAGGCGTATGACGCGAAATTGAAGATCCAAACCCCGGCCGGCACGGATATCGCGACAATCGAAGGGCGTTACAGCAATTCCGCGACGACGCCAATTCTGGACATCGTCGGCCCGCTTCGCTCGCTGCTGTCGGCGGAGCGGGTGATCCTCAATTTTCTCCAACACCTCTCCGGCGTGGCGACACTAGCCCATCAGTTTGTGAAGACTATCGAAGGCACCAGCGCGCAAATCATCGACACCCGCAAAACCATGCCCGGCTTCCGTGCCCTCGATAAATATGCGGTTCTGACCGGCGGGGCGATGAACCATCGAACCGGGCTGTACGACATGGTGTTGCTAAAAGACAACCATCTGGCGGCCTACCCGATCCGGGAATTGCCACAGGCGCTGGCTCAGATCGTGCGTCAATCCCGCGCCGAAGCCGCGAATCGCCCGATCGAGGTCGAGGTCGATACCCTTGAACAACTGAAGCAAGTGCTGCAAGTGGACGGCATCGATTACGTCCTGCTCGACAACATGGACTGCCCGACGATGACCCAAGCCGTTGCGCTCCGCGATGCCGCTAGCCAGAATGGAAAGCCGCTGCTTGAAGCCTCAGGCGGCGTGAATCTGAAAACCGTCCGCGCCATCGCCGAGACGGGCGTGGAGCGCATCAGCGTCGGTTCGATCACACACTCCGCGCCCGCGCTGGATATCGGGCTGGATGTGCGGGTTCTGGCGTAGATCACGCCTATCAACGACGCGCCCTCGCGAAGCACGATAAAGTTCGTGATTCGCGAGGGCGTCAGTGTTCATTCTGAGGCGTTTTTCGCTACGCCATGTTCTTGATGATCTCATCACCAAACTCGCTGCACTTGACCTTCTTCGCACCGTCCATCTGGCGGGCAAAGTCGTAGGTGACCGTCTTGTTGGCGATGGCCTTTTCCAGGCCTTTGAGGATCAGATCGGCCGCAGCTTGCCAGCCGAGGTGTTCGAGCATCATCACGCCTGTCAGGATGACCGATCCGGGGTTGACCTGATCCAGATTGGCGTACTTGGGGGCCGTGCCGTGGGTGGCTTCGAAGATCGCGTGGCCGGTGATGTAGTTGATGTTGGCACCGGGCGCGATGCCGATCCCGCCGACCTGCGCCGCAAGGGCGTCAGAGAGGTAGTCGCCGTTGAGGTTGAGCGTGGCGATCACGTCAAAATCTTCCGGACGCGTCAATACCTGCTGCAGCGTGATGTCGGCGATCGCGTCCTAGATGATGATGCCAGCGCCGGGCTTGCCTTCGGGGATTTTGCACCAGGGCCCGACGTCAATCTCGACAGCGCCGTAGGCACTCTTGGCCAGTTCATAGCCCCAGTCGCGGTAGGCGCCTTCGGGGAACTTCAGGAGGTTGCCCTTGTGGACAAGGGTGACGCTTTTGCGATTGTGCTTGATGGCGTAATCGATCGCGGACCCGATCAACCGCATCGAACCGGCCTTGCTGACCGGCTTGATGCCGATGCCGACTTCTACGGCACTGGAGCCTTCGCCCTTGGGGCACCAGTTCTTGGTGAAATCCTTGGTCTTTTCGCCGGTGGCGAAGCGAATCTTGGCAAATCCCTTCGGGTCGCTTTGGCTCAGGAAATCGAGCACCGCCTGGGCTTCCTTGGTTCCGGCGGCGTATTCGATGCCGGCGTAAATGTCTTCGGTGTTCTCGCGGAAGATGATCATGTCCACTTTTTCCGGGTGCTTCACCGGGCTGGGTACACCCGTGAAATACCGCACCGGTCGCGAGCAAACGTACAGATCCAGCATCTGACGAAGCGCGACGTTGAGCGACCGAATCCCGCCGCCCACCGGCGTGGTCAGTGGGCCTTTGATGCCCACCAGATATTTGTTGAAAGCCTCGACGGTTTCATCGGGCAGCCAGTTTTTGGTTTGATTAAACGCCTTTTCACCTGCCAGCACTTCCTTCCAGACGATCTTCTTTTTCCCGCCGAACGCCTTTTCCACCGCCGCGTCGAGCACGCGAACCGATGCCCGCCAGATATCCGGGCCCGTGCCATCGCCTTCGATAAAGGGGATGATCGGGTCGTTGGGGACATTCATTTTGCCGTTGGTACAGGTGATGGTCGTGCCGGTCATGGGTTCTCCGTGGAAAAGTGGTCAGGGTGTTCAAACAATCGAGAGGCGAGATTATGCCGATTGAGGGCAAAACCTCAACGGCGCCCGGTTAGGTCATCGCTGCGGCGATTCGTTCAGTGTCAACACCGACATCGCCTGTATCCGAAAACCTACCAATCCGCGAAAATCCGTTTGACAGGCAACATAGCCGATGTCCCGCTTTACGGCTTCTGGACAAAATCTCACTTATTGTGAAATTTGGTGTAGGGAATCGCACTCACGACGGAGTTATTGATAGATGAGGCAGCCTGAGGACACACCCTTGACCGATCTCAGCGACGGTGATCTGCTGACGCGTTTCGCAGCACGTCGAGACGAGTCCAGCTTTGCTGAAATAGTACGGCGTCACGGCGGGATGGTCTTGTCGGTGTGCCGGTCGGTGTTAGGTCAAACGCAGGATGCCGAGGATGCGGCGCAGGCCGTTTTCCTCACCCTCGCCCGACGGGCCGCATCGATCCAACATCGCGTCACCATCGTCGGCTGGCTTTATCGCGTGGCATGGTATGTCGCCGCTCGTGCCAGCGAGGCAAGGGGTATCAGGCGTCGCCATGAGCAGGAGGCCGCACGAATGAAACCGAATACTCTTTTGCCTGAAGATGAAACTGTCCCACTGAGCGTTCTGCATGCCGCGCTGGCTGAGCTGCCAGAAAAGTACCGCGTCCCGCTCGTATTGCACCATCTGGAAGGCCGCAGCGAAGCACAAACCGCCACCTTGTTGGGTTGTGGTATCAGCGCGGCATCTGTACGAATGACCCGGGGTCGCCAGATGCTTCGCGAAAAGTTACTCAAGCGTGGCGCGGCGATATCGGCCGTTGGGTTGTCAGCGGTGCTTAACGTCGCCGCTCCGCCTGCTGTTTCATCTACGTTCGTAGCGGTCGCGTCCCAAGCGGCGGTGGCGGGGCAGTTTACTTCAGGCGCGGCAATCTCGGCACAGACGTGGGCACTTTCCCAGCAGGCGATCCGTATGCTGATCCTATCGCAAGCCAAAGTTGCTGCGCAAGTCGTTGCGCTGGTGCTGCTGGTTGGCGCAGCGGGTCTTGGCAGCTACTTCGCACTGACAAGTGCGCCGCAGGGACTCGATGCACCGCCGCTGGCAATCCAATCCGGTCCGGACGTAAACAGAACGCCGCATGCGATTGATCATGCGGTTGCCACGACCAAACCTGCGTGGACGCCTTTCCGTGCTGATGGTATTGAGGTCGTGCGCGCGGTCCAGGTCAACGCGGGCAGGTGTCATGCCATCGTCGCGCAGATGCCCGACGGTAGCAGCAGCGTGCGATATTTGGCCGAAATCGAGATGACAGCCGAGGATATCGGGGTCTATCAGGTCATCGTTTCGGCACAGCGAGGTGGCGAACGCCACCGAAACGTCACCGCCGACCAGTGGAAAAAACTGGCGGGGATTGCGCAGCGACGTCCATGGGCCTATAGCGTGATCCGGCGCAAGGACGCACTTTACCTGCGTTTGTCACCCGTATCTGAGGAACCGGGAGTTGACCATGCGCTCCAGCCGGCCATCGATTGGCTAAAATTGGATGATGTCGCAGCCAGGGAAGCGGAAAAGCGCAAACTGGTCGCACTTGTGAACGAAAAGGTCGGCACCAAGGCGGCGGAGATGCGCGATGAACTCAAGACTGCTATCGCGCAGGCAGCAAAGATTCTGACACCCGAGCAGCGTAAAGAGTTGGGTGGAGCCATTGAGAAGCAGTATCCACACCAAAATCAACCAGTTGAACCAGCGAGCAAGCCTGCCACTGCTGCGGCTAAGTGGGTGCACCCCAACGAACGCGGAGACGGTGTTCACGAGGGGATGGTTCTGCTCGCTAAGCAAGGCTGCTTGAACCTGACTGTGACCCAAGGCGTCGGCTTGGCGGTGCAGGTGCCGTCGCCAACCCGTCAACTGGGGGGCGTAAGTTTCGCTCAGGGAAGCATGGGGGTCAACGCCGAGTTTCTCGACGGGGACGCCCAACTCACCTATGTGGTTCGACTGGCTGGCATGGACAAATCCGCTGAACTCAGGGCCGGGGCACTGTATCTGCGCCAAAGGACGCAACAGCGCGACCTGTCCAAACTCGCACTGACGCCCGAACAAACTGCGCGGATTGAAGAACTTTTCAAACAAACGCCCGATCTGGAGACCAGTACAGACTTAATTCTCAGAATCGGTAAGCCCGAAGCTGACCGGATTCGCGCTTTAGTGACCGACTGGTGGCACTCCAAGCCCACCCGCGCGGATGCCACCGACGCGCTCCTGGATGAGCTTAAGAAGCTCGATCGGACAAAGACGACGAAAATTCGACAGTTCCACGAGGTCGCCCACGCAATCGGCGTGACGCTGACGCCAGAGCAGCGAGAACGCGTGGAAGAACTAAGAACGAACGATTGAGAACGCAGAAATGTTTGGCGGGACGGTCAGACTGGGAAAATGCTTGCTTTTCCGCCGACTTTTGGGGGTGGGGAGGATACAATTGGCTGATAGTTCGTTCCTTGGTAATCGAATAGGAAGGTCTGAACTCCGGCCGGAAAGGTAGGAAATGCAACAGTTGCACGCGGCGCGCAACACTTTGGGGAGTCAAAAATCGTCAAGTCCAGCGGCGGCCAAGAGTTGCGATTTTCACATGGACGAAAGCCGATGCAACAAATGCAACAAGTGAAAAATATTGGGCAGTCGGCGGTATGCGGTGGGCAGGAGGGAAGTGTGGAATGGGGACGCGCGTTCTGCTTCATGACCCGGTGTTGAATTGTCTCGTGCGGGTTCATCAAATGATTGATTTTATAGATGCCGTTGGTTAGGCTATTGCGTAGCTTTTTCCCTCCCGGAGGACAACATGGATCGGCAGATTTCGATTCGGACTGCGTGCGTCGAGGCGTTGGAGTCGCGTCAATTGCTGGCTGGTGACGGGTTGTTGGGGCAATACTTCAACAATAGTAATTTCACCGCGCCCTTGGCTCAGAGGGTTGATGCGAATGTCAACTTCAACTGGGGCACCGGCACACCCATGGCGGGGCTCGGGACCGACACTTTCAGTGTACGATGGACCGGGCAGGTGGAGGCGAAGTATTCCGAAACGTATACCTTCCGCACTACCGCCGACGACGGGGTGCGGCTGTGGGTGAACGGGCAACTGATCATTGATGATTGGACGACGCACGCCGCGACCTCCACCACTGGGCAGATCGCGCTTCAGGCCGGCCAACGCTATGACCTGCGCATGGAGTATTTCGACCATACGAACACTGCGGTCGTTCGGCTGGAATGGTCCAGCCCAAGCCAGGC
>JBGSMH010000536.1:0-2819 GCA_041740275.1 Phycisphaerae bacterium | reverse complement strand
CCCGGTGGGCTTGGTGCTGTGTGTCGCTGGCGGTGATCGACTGGTCGGTCAGCCGCTGCGGATCGATGGTGCGGATCTGGTCTGGTTCGCTGCCGGTGTCGGGGAGGTCGCGGTTCCGATTGAGCGTGCCAAAGGTATCCTGCGCGATCGAACGACCATGCCCGACCTGGACGCGCAGCGCGGGTCTGATGAGATTTATCTACTCAATGGCGACTCGGTGAAGGGCATCATCACCGCAGCGAACGAGAAGTCGGTTTCGATCACGCCCCCCGGCGGAAACGCAGTGGAAGTGCCGCTGGACAATGTTCGCGATATCCTGATGGCAACCCCGCCTCAAGGCCGGGCCGAAGCCAAGCCGATGGCGTTTCTATTGCGTCTCGCCAATAGTGCCGTCGTGTCGGCAGATGCGTTGCGGCTGAACGATGAGAAGATCGACTTTGTCGCCTCCGGCAATCGCAAGGCGTCCGTGCCGACATCGTTTGTCGCCGCGATCGAGCACAACGCCGGGCCGATCGCGTGGCTGAGTGCCCGCGAGCCCGTCTCGACCGTTTACACCCCGTTCTTTGAAGGCCGATTCACGCCCCTGATGGACCGCACAGTCACCGGCGGGCCGATCCGGCTCGGCAATCAGACCATCCAGCGCGGCATCGGCATGCACAGCAAAACGCGGATGACCTTCAACCTTCAACCGGGCGACAAAAACTTCCGCAGCCGCTACGCGATCGACCCGATCCTGGGCTATGCCAATGTCGATGTCCGCGTCTATCTGGACGACAAGGTGATGCACGAAACCAAGGGCTTTAAGGCCGGGGATGTCTCGCCGCTGGTCGATCTGCCGCTCAAGGGTGCAAAGACGCTCACACTTGAGGTAGACTATGGTGCCGGATACGACATCCAAGACCGCCTCAACTGGATCGAACCTGCGATCCTCCGCGGCCAGGATTAGGTCGGCCGGCAGGAGCGTCTGCGATGATTCGCCACTTACAATCGCCTGTGTCGCACCTTCATGCTGCGGTGCTGGCGGTGCTGTCGGCTTCGATGGTGCTGGCGGCTGACCCGGTCGAAAATAAGGCTTACGAGTTTCACCACGACAATGTGCTTGGCACGATGCTGAATCTAAGCGTCGTCGCCACCTCACAGGCCGCCGCCGATCGGGTTGATAAGGCGATCATGGGGGAGATCGAGCGGCTTCGCCTGATCCTGTCCAGCTATGACGCCAAATGCGAACTGGCCCGCTTCGACGCGCGACCTGCTAATTCTGAGCCGGTGCCGGCTTCCGATGAACTGATCGATGTGCTGACCCAATACGAGACCTGGCGCAAACGCAGTCTCAGTGCCTATAGCGGGCAACTCGGCGACTTGATCGCACTGTGGCAGGCCGCGGAAAAGAACGACCGACTCCCCACCGATCAAGAGATCGGCGCTAAGGTTAGAGCGCTGGCAAGCCCCGCGTTTGAAGTGAAGGCGAAGGAGAAGACGCTCCGCAAACTCAATGATCAACACCTTAACGTCGATTCGCTCGGAAAGGGCTACATCATCGGCAAAGCCCTCGCCGCCGCGACTGCGGACCCTGCGGGCATCAGCGGCGTGCTGCTCAGTATTGGTGGCGACATCCGCGTCTGGGGTTCGCCAGTTGATGCCCAGCAGTGGACCGTCGGCGTACAGGATCCCTCCACACCCGCGCTCAACGCCGAACCGTTTACGCGCGTGCGATTGCCCGCGAATACATCCGTTGCCAGCAGTGGCGGGTATCAACGCTATTACACGATCCAAGGCAAACGTTATTCGCACATCCTTGATGCCCGCACCGGCAAGCCCGTCCGCAACATGGGCGCGACGGTGATCGCCTCCGATGCCGCCACCGCCAATGCGCTGGCGACGATCTGCTGCATACTCGATCCGGCCAGTGGGCTGCGTCTGGTCGGATCGGTCCCTGGTGCCGAGTGCATCGTCTTCGGTCCCGATGGCAAGCCCACGCGATCCAAGGGGTTTGAATCCTTTGAAGTTAAATCTGAAACCGTCGCCAAGTCCGACACTCCCGCATCAGGCAATGCCTGGCCAAACGGGTTTGCAGTCTCGATCAATCTTGAAACGATCAAGGCCCGTCACCGGCCTTACGTCTTTGCATGGATCGTGGACGCCAAAGGCAATCACGTGAAGACGCTGGCAGCGTTCGGCGATGAGGCCAAGTATTTGAAAGAGATCCGTCAGTGGTGGAAGTTTGCGCGGAACGATCGCAAGTTACAGAGCGTCACCCACGCCACGCAACGTGCATCGACCTATCCGCTGACGTGGGACGGGACCGATCAGGCCGGGGAAAAAATGCCCGCCGGAGCGTATACGCTGTGGGTCGAGGTCGCCTCTGAGGACGGACCGCACGCCGCCAAGTCGATCAAGCTCGATTGCGGCACCGCTGAGGTCAAAACCACGCTCACCGCAACCGCTGCTTTCAAGGACGTATCGATCACCTACGGACCGGCCGCCAAAGACTGATCATGGCTACCGCATTGCCCTCACCCAAACGATCGCTGTCCCGCACGCTCCTGCTTCAGATGCGATCGCTGCATATCTATCTGTCGATGCTGGCGGTGGTGATGCTGATGTTTTTCGGCGTGACCGGATTCATGCTCAATCATGCCGAGTGGTTCGGGTTGGAAGTCACCCGCACCGATGTCTCATCGACGACCATCCCCGCCGCGGTGATCGAAAAGCAGGATAAATTGATGCTGGTCGAGCACCTGCGATCAACAGGCGTCGGCGGGGCGGTGGACCCGTTCGATTGGCCGGGCGAGGGGGAGGTGTTTCACCTGGCGTTTAAG
>JBGSMH010000535.1:0-1858 GCA_041740275.1 Phycisphaerae bacterium | reverse complement strand
TCAAACGGCTTGATGCGTCTTCGTAAAAGCCTTCGATCCATAGTGCCACGGTCTCGTCATCCGGTCCCTTCACCAATGGCCAGATCACATGGACAAAAAGCAGATACACCAGCGCCGCCACATGCAACGCCAGCATCGCGCAGCGGAGCAGGTAAGGCAGTTCGACCCACCAGTCGATCAGCATGGTCGCGGAGATCACCGAAACCGCGACGACGCCCATCGTCCCCGCACCAAGCCCCGCGCGCGTTACCGCGTGCTTTCGGCGGACCAGATCGATCTTGGATTGAATCAGTTCGGACATGGTTATTTCAAATATGAGGTCTTGCGCAACACCCACTCCGCTCCGGCCAGCAACAACATCAATAGGAAGAAGAACGGACTCGACCAGACTTCTACATCGATATTTGATTTTATCTTATCGGTCCGGCTATCAATCGAATTGGGCAAAAGGTGCAAATCTTCTTCGCGGAAAAAACGCCCACGGCTGGTCTCAGCAACCGTCCGCAAAAGTGGTTCGTTCATCGCGGTGGAGGCAAACTCCAGCTTCGGTTCGGTCACGGGCAGATCGAGCGCGACATCGGGATCGGTCTCGACGCTGAGCTTGAAATTGCCCGCCGACGGGGCGGTGATTTCGGCGCGGTACATGCCGGGTTGGCCGGGCACCTGACGCAAAATGACCGGCATGGGTTCTGACTCGCCTTCACGTTTGAATGTGCCGCGAACCGTGGCGTCGGTGATCGGCTTGAACCCCGTCGTATAGAGTCGTGCGTACACCGTGACGCGATCGCCTACCGAATACGTTTTCTTATCCGCAACCAACTGCGTTCGCCGCGATTCGCCCAACAATCTCGGCAGTGCCAATCGCTGGATGATCTGTCCCCACAGTCGCGTATACAGCACGTCACCGGCATTCTTACGCCAGCGCCACATGTTGTCGGTACCGACAAACATCGTCGTCCCCAAGCCATACTGCTGGGTGGCGATGATCGGCATTTTGCCGAACCGCGTTGCCTTGGCCGGATCGGCATCGACCATCAACACCTCGGCGGCGGGTTTGGCGCGACTGACCCGGGCGACGTAGTAAATCGGCGCCAGATTCTCCCAAACCCGCACATTCTCTGCCTCCCCATCGGCCAGTCGCATCAGGGGGTTCGTCCGACCGGCGGGCGTGATTTCAAAGTCGATCGGCTGATCGTATTTCTCACCAACGCCCGATCCGGGCGGCGATGCCTCCCACTCCACCGGCATCATGCCGGCCAGCGGGGTGTCCAAAAACTTCTGTGGTGCATAACGCTTGCCCGCGATCATCGCCACCGCCCCGCCAAACTTGCTGACAAACTCCTCCATCGTCTCCATCTGCGTCGTCGATAGCAGTGTGGGGTCGATATCCCCGACAATGATCAGGTCAAACTTGAACAGTTCTTCCTTCTCCTCCGGGATCTTCTCCAGATAAGGCGAATCCTTCACCTGGGCCAGCGACTTGTCGCCTTCGATCAACACAAACTTCGCATCCACCCGGCGATCGCGCATCAACATCGCCTGCAGGTACTTAAACTCCCACCGTGGCTGCTGCTCGACATACAACACCTTGATCTTGCCATCGATAACCCGCACCTGCTGGGCCTGACTGTTGTTATCCTTGACCGCCTCGGACGCCAGTGGTTCGACGCTGACGGACAGACTGTAATTACCGGCCGTGTCGGGTGTGATGGGGATCGTCACCAGGTCTTCGCCATCGCCTTGCAGCCTGACAGACTTTTCACCCACCACCTTGTCGTTGAGCTTGGCGACGACGTTGACCGTCTGTCCGCCCAGACCACTGCTGCGGATGCGGGTCACGACCTGCAGTTCGTCGTCG
>JBGSMH010000534.1:0-2432 GCA_041740275.1 Phycisphaerae bacterium | reverse complement strand
CCGTTCGTCAATCAGGGCGATGGTAGTTTCACACCGGCGGCGTCCGTACAAGCGCCCTCTACCAATGGGGATTTGGCCAGCGCCGATCTTAATAACGATACGTTCGATGACCTCCTCTACTTCAATTTCGAAGAGGTGGAGGTTGCGCTGTCCGATGGTGACGGCACATTCGGCGAATGGGAATCGACTGGAGTTTTCGCTGCGCCGCCGCTTGCCGACCTGGACTTGGACGGGAACCTGGACTTCGTGCGGGGTGCCGATGACGGTGAAATCTGGGCATATCTGGGTCAAGGAGACGGTACCTTCGCTCCGGCACTGGTGTCCACGCTCAGCCAGCCGTGGATATCCGGCACTCCGCTCGCCATCGCCGATTTCAACGACGATGCAGTTCCAGATTTTGTTTCAGTGATGGGTGAAGGGTTCACTGGCGGGTTGGGTCCGTTTATCTGCCTTGTTCTCGGCCGTGGTGATGGTACCTTCGGGCCCGACATCATTGTGGTCGACGACGGTTCCTCTTACAGAGCAGTCACGATGGACGTGGACGGGGACGGTAATCTCGATCTGCTCGTCGTTGGGAATGAGGAGGTTCCGTTTTTAATTCCTTACTTCGGCAATGGCGATGGGACTTTCCGCGAGGAGACCTCTACCTTTATCGATGTTGATTCGAGCGCACGCATGATTACAGAAATAATCAGGCCTGGAAAGACCACGACTCGGCCGCTGGACGTAGATGATGACGGCACCCCCGATCTGCTGGTGCGCAACAGCACCGCGGCCGGCGATCTGAGTCTGTTTCTTGCCGTCGGCGACGGAACCTTCTGGAGAGAGCAGCGTATTGCACACGGTGGCGTGCGCATTCAACAGACCGCCGACCTGGACGACGACGGATGGGTCGACTTGTTCGGCCAGACAATGACCCGATTCTTCGGCATCCTGCGCAATTACGGCGGGGTCACGTTCCAGCCGCTTCCCCTGATCCCCGTGACACTGACGAGCACGCCCGATTTTGGCTTCGAAGGCGCCTACGATCTCGATCAGGACGGCCTGCTTGATCCGCTGTTCTGGTTCGAGGGAGGAGACATCCGCGTCCTCTACAACCTCGGTGATATGCAGTTCGAACCGCTTACCACCGTGGCCAATATCGGCGAGGAGGCTCTCCGGGCAATCGCGGACATCACCGGCGACGGCTACCCCGACATTGTCAGCGATCTGGATTGGAATGAACCTGTTAGCCGGTTTTTCGTGCGGCCGGGCGGCCCTGGGCAAACATTTGGGCCCGCCGTGATGTCGGAGATACCCCGCCCTACAGGCCCCAGTATTGCGATCCCGTTGGGGGGCAGTTTTTTTTATGAGACCGATGATCTCAATGGCGACGGCCGCGCCGATATTGTGCTGGTGCGAGATCAGATCGACGATGACAATGAACGCACGGTTGTATCGTTGTTGCATGGACAAGCCGATGGGACGCTTGTGCACACGTCGGACGCTTATGTCCCCTGGCTTGGTTTCCCCATGCAGGTCACGGATCTCGATCTGGATGGCGACCCCGACTTGGTCGTGTCATCTTTCACGACCGCCGATCTGACTATTTTATCCGGTCGGCACCGGATGGCCCTTCATCCACTGCTGACGAATAGCGCTGGTCAATTCGAGCTTGCAGCAGGACTTCAAACGGTGATCGGGAGCCTCTTTGACGATTTCGATTTCAGTGTCTCCGACATCACGGGTGACGGTTTCCCGGATGCGCTCGTCTATTCCGAAACCGTCGGGATCATCATCGCCGTGGGCCAGGGCGACGGCACTTTCGGCCAGCCGCACTATTTCCGGACCGGCGGGGGCACCGAGCCTGCCATCGGCGATTTCGACAACGACGGCGACGGGGATTTCGCCGCCATAACGGCTGCGGGTGGTCAGATTGAGATTATCGAGAACCGGCTCGTGCAGGAGTGAAACGAGAGAACTACTTGGCCACTTCCAGTTCGAAGTAGATTTCATCGAATCCGAAGAACTGGAAGCGCTCCATGAGTTCCTGCCAGAGCAAACCGCCGAAGTTGAACAGACCGTTGATGGGCAGGCGGCTGAGAAACATGGCGTTGATGAGTTTGTGGTGGAAGAAGAAGAGGCGTTCCTTCCGCACGTGGAACCGCGCTGCGCCGTAGCGTTCGCCGTTGAATTGCGCTTCGGGTTGAAAGGTTGAGAAGCTGCCGATGCCGAAGAAGTTGTAGTGCGTCGGGTGCTTGAGCGCCCACATGCCGCTGGCGTGCGGCACCCAGATCTGGATCGTGGCACCGGGCTTGCACACGCGGTGGAGGTCGTCGAGAAATCCAAAGTATCTATCCCGGTGGACGTGCTCTAGCACATTGTCGAGCACGACCAAGTCGACTGAGTTGTCTTTGAAGGGCAGGCCCTCGGTGAAGGTCGAGTACACATCC
>JBGSMH010000533.1:0-6748 GCA_041740275.1 Phycisphaerae bacterium | reverse complement strand
GCAAAAAACCCTTGGCCAGCATCGTCTGACCCAGATCCGTGTTGGGATGAACGCCGGCGGGGTCTTTGCTGTAATCGGCCGCAAAATGATGACCGGGGTTGTGATCGTCGCTGAGGATCGCACCCATGTCATAGAGGGGGGCTTTGCCTTTATACCGCTCGCGCACTTTCTCGGCGTAGGCAAACGACGCTTCGTTTTCCTTCTCCTTCTCCTTGGCCATGAACCCGCTGGTGACGTAGATGAACTTCACCTTCGGGAAATCCTTCTGCATCGCGTCCATTTTGCCGGTGATGGCCGCGAAATTGTCGGGCGTACCGATGTGGAAAAACACGATCACGACATCAACGGTCTTGCCAAACTCGTGCGGCGCTTTGCGAAGCAGGTCATCCGTCTCTTCCATGCGCTTCGTGTGCGGCCAATAGGTGCCCAGAACATGAACGAAGTTGCGATCCTTGAACGCATCTGCAGAGACCGACTCAAACCCTTTGCGCGGGATGTCATAGCGTTCATAGCTTCCCAACAGATCGTACTTGGCGTCCTCTTTTGCCAGCACGCGGAGGCCATTGCACAGATTCAGCCCAAACGATCGGCTGACCAGCAGGATCTTCTTCTCACGCAGCATCTTCATGTCGTCTTCGGTGATGTTCTTGAAACGATCCTTGATCGCCTTGGAATCGACATACGGCGCATCGGCGTGCAGGCCAGATGCTGCGACCATGCACATTATTGCAGCCGCAAAGACACACATTTGAAGTCGGTTGGGGATTTGCATGGGATGAACCTTTCGGGTTGGGACTAGCGATAGAAACCGTGATTGGAGCGATAGCCGAACGATCCGTAATGGTACGGTGCGTAGCCCCAGGGGATCGGCATGATCGGGGTGACGCTAAACGTGAGTGCATGATCGCGCTCGGCCAGCAGTGCGGGCTTTGCGTTCGCAACAGCAAATCGTGGCACAAACGCCGGCCGCTTCAAATCGACGATCGCGCCGATGTCGGTTGTGACCGGTCGATCCAGCGGCGCGATATCCTTGGCGATGGTGAATGAACTCATCGCAATTACCAGTACGAACGCAATGGCCTTTGAACGCATATTCTCTCCCGTCAATACTTCAATAGTATACACCAATCAATCGATTGTGTTGGCGAAAACCGGGCCGGATTATGCCGGTTCGAGCTGGGCATATTCCAGGATCAGCGTCTTCTTGCCGGTGCGTTGAAAATCTATGATCGCCCGGGTGTGACGACCCATGTGATGAATTTCAACGATCCTGCCGAGTCCAAAGGTGGCATGGCGAACGCTTTGGCCGTGCGAGAAATCACCGGTGTTGGCCGGTTCGATGTCGGCGTCGTATTTGAAGTCAAATCCGCTGCGGTCGATCGTCTCGATATGGTTCGCCGGCATCTCCGACAGAAAAGGTGACGCGACCGTCCGCTCGCGGCGACCCATCAAAGTCCGGGCAAACGCCCGGCTAAAGATCAACCGCTGCTGGGCCCGGGTGATCCCGACAAAGCATAGTCGACGCTCCTCTTCCAGTTGGTTCGCATCGGCGCGGGCACGGGAGTGTGGCAAAACGCCCTCTTCCATGCCGACCATCGCGACGACCGGAAACTCCAACCCCTTGGCCGCGTGGAGTGTCATCAGCGTGATTGCCCCGCCGCCGTCGCGGACTTTGTCCACGTCGCTCATCAGGCTGATCTGTTGAAGATATTCCTCCAGCGTTCCTTCCGGGTGATCGCGATCGTAATCCGCCGCCGAGTTGATCAACTCTTTGACGTTGGCCAGTTCGGGCTTGTCCGGGTCAGTGCTTTTTTCCAGTGCGGTTTTCAACCCTGATCGATCGACCACCGCCTCCATGATCGACTGCACCGTCGCGTGATGCGGTTTTGCTGACGGAGCCAGCAGTTCCGAATCCGCAGGTGTCGTATCACCCACCGCAAACGCCCGCAGCCGACTCATCATCTGCATAAACGCTGTCACACCATTGACCGCCCGCGTCGACAATCCCGGCACCTGCAACACCTGTTCCATCGCCTGCCAAAGCGTCAATCCCTGCGACACGCCCCACACCTGCATCTTTCGCACCGTCTCGGCACCGATGCCGCGTGTCGGCGTATTGATCACACGCTCCAGGCTCACTTCATCGCTCGGATTGACCAGAACGCGAAGATAGCTCATCACGTCTTTGATCTCTTTGCGGTTGTAGAACTCCACGCCCCGCGCGATCTGGTACGGAATCCGACCGGCCATCAGCTTTTCTTCGATGACGCGGGAGAGCGAGTTCATGCGATAAAAGATCGCCATCTCGCTCCACGGGCGGCCATGCTTTTCGTGTTCGGTTTTCATCTCGCCGATGATCATTTCGGCTTCATCCGATTCATCCTGACAGATGTAATATTTTGCCTTGTCGCCATCATCGTTCTCGGTCCAAAGCCCCTTTTCCTTGCGGCGAGTGTTTCGCGCGATCAGGTCCGATGCCAGCGCCAGAATGGTCTTGGTCGAGCGATAGTTTTGCTCAAGTCGCACCACCGTCGCGTCGGCGTAATCTTTTTCAAAATCGAGGATGTTCTGGATGTCGGCCCCGCGCCAGGCATAGATCGATTGATCGGGATCGCCGACGACGCAGATGTTGCGATGGCTCATCGCCAGTGCGTGGGCAAGCACATACTGGGCGTGATTGGTGTCCTGATATTCGTCGATGAGGATGTACTGATACCGCTGCTGCAACTCGGCGAGTATCTCGGGCTGATCGCGAAGGCCGTGAACCGTGCGCATCAGCAGATCGTCAAAATCCAACGCGTTGTTGGCCGCCAGCATTTTTTGATATTTGCCGTAGATGCGCGCGACGTTGCGATCGTAAAACGCCGTCGCGGTGGCGGCGAAGGCTTCGGGCGTCACCAGTTGATTCTTCAGATTGCTGATCGTCGCATGCACGCTCGACGGGCTGAAATTGGTGGTGGAAATATCCAGCAGCTTCAGGGCGTCCTTAATGAGCTTGTTCTGATCACTCGAATCATAGATGGTGAAACCGGCCTTGACGCCCATCCGCTCGGTGTAATAGCGTAGCACGCGCACGCACAGGGAGTGGAACGTGCAGATCGTCGGATACCACTGGTCGAGTCGGCCGATATCGCGGAGGTCGCGGCCCATCAGTTTGCCGACGCGATCCTTCATCTCCCCGGCGGCTTTATTGGTGAAAGTGATCGCCAGGATCGACGATCCGGGGATGCCGCAGGCGATTAGGTGCGCCACGCGGCGAGTCAAAACGCGCGTCTTGCCCGACCCCGCCCCGGCGATGATCAGCAGCGGCCCGTCCACATGCATCGCGGCCTGCCGCTGGGGTGGGGTTAAATCCTTGAGTAACTCGTCCTTGGATAGCACGACGTCGAGTGTAAGCCAGATCGCACCGATCTGAAACCACGCCTTACGATGCCGCGTTCACGCGCGCCAGAAACTCATCCTCGCTCAGCACGGGTACACCCAGCGATTGGGCCTTTTCCAGCTTGCTTCCCGCGTTTTCCCCGGCGACGACGAAGCTGGTCTTTTTGCTGACGCTTCCCGACGCTTTGCCGCCGAGCGAGACGATCAATTCTTCTATCTGGTGCCTATCGAACTTGGACAGTGTGCCGGTAACGACAATCGATTGACCGGTGAAAATTTGCTTCTCGCTGGTGCTGCGAACCTGCTGCGGATCGATCCCGACCGATTTCAGATCGGCGATTGTCTTTTCACCGACGTCACTATGAACGAAATCAAAGACCGCCTGTGCGATCACGTCCCCGACCCCGTCGATGGCCGCCAGTTGTTCCAGGCTCGCGCTGGCGATGCCGTCGAATGATCCGAACGCCCCAGCCAACTGGCGTGACACCGTGTTGCCCACATGACGCACGCCGATCCCGGCCAGCACGCGATCGAGCGGGCGATCCTTCGCACCCGCAATCGACGCCAGCACATTGTCGGCACTTTTTTCACCCATGCGCTCCAAAGAAAGCAGGTCGTCACGCGTGATTCGAAATAGATCGGCAAACGTATGCACCTTTTCGGCATCGACGAGTTGATCGATCAAAGCCTCGCCCAGCCGATCAATATTCATCTGCGGTCGGGCGGCAAAGTGACCCAATCTCTCCTTCAGTTGGGCCGGACAGGCGGGATTTTCGCAGCGGATGTAGGGACCATCCGGCTCTTTCTCAACAGGCGCAACACACGACGGACAAGTTGTCGGCGCGACCACCGCCGTCGAATTGGCGACCCGTTTGGTCACATCCACCGCAACCACCTGCGGGATGATTTCCCCGGCTTTTTCCACCGTGACCGAATCGCCAAGGTGCAGGCCCAGTCGCTGGATCTGTTCGATATTGTGCAGGCTGGCGCGCTTCACCGTTGTGCCGGCGACCAGCACTGGTTCCAGTTCCGCGACGGGTGTGAGCGTCCCGTTCTTGCCGACTTGCCAGGTGACATCGCTCAGCACCGTCTGCACTTTCTCGGCCGGGTATTTGTAGGCGATGACCCATCGGGGGCTCTTGCTGGTGTAACCCAGCGTGTCGCGCTGCCGTTGCGAATCGACCTTCACCACCATCCCGTCGGTGTTGTACGGGAGCGATGTGCGCGTCTGGGCGAATTCCTGGATATACGCCGCAACTTCGTCGATCGAATCGAATCGCTTCAGGTTGGCCGCGATCGGGATACCGGCCGACTTGATCTGTTGCATCGCCTCGAAGTAGCTGTCATCCAGCGGCGGCGAGACTTCGCCGAATCCGTGCGCGACGAACTTAAGGTTGCGCGAGCGGGTGATTTTTGGATCCAGTTGCTTGAGCGTACCGGCGGTGAAGTTGCGGGGATTGGCGAACGTCTCTTTCTGCATCTGTTTCTGTTTCTCATTGATCATGAGAAAATCAGCATTCTCCATGTAGACCTCGCCGCGGACTTCCAGCACGGCCGGTCCAGCATTGTTGGGAGAGGGCGTAAGTCGAAGTGGCACGCTTCGGATCGTTTTGACGTTGGCCGACACATCATCGCCCCGGCGACCATCCCCGCGGGTGACGGCATAGACGAACGCGCCGTTCTCGTAGCGGATGCTCAGCGCCACCCCGTCCACCTTGGGTTCGCATACATACGCGATCGTGGCGTCACTCGATAGCGTCTTGCGGACGCGCTCGTCCCAACTGCGAAGCTCGGCCTCGTTGTAGGTGTTGTCGATCGAATACATCGGCTGGCGATGTTCGATGGTTTCAAAGCCGTCGATCGGTGCCCCGCCAACCCGTTGGGTGGGTGAATCGGGCGTGGCCAGTTCCGGGTTGGCCGATTCGATCGCGATCAGTTCCGAGAGCAACTGGTCGTAGGCGAAATCGGATATTTCCGGCTTGGCGTCCCGATAATACAGATCGTTGTGCCGCTCAATTTCCTTGCGAAGCTCGGCGGCGCGTTGTTTGGCGTTTTGCCCCATGGTGAACGGATTATAAGCCGAATCCGCAATCCTGAAAACATGACGCACAACGCCCGGGCGAGTGCATCGCCCGGGCGGTGAGTTGGCCTATGAGAAACCTTACAAAATCGGATTACTTCTTCCAGACGCGGCTCTTGAAGTCTTCGAGGGACTTTTTCAGGCCCGCTTCGACGTCGTCGGTCAGTTCCTTCTTTTCCGACAGCGTTGAAAACGCCTCGGTGCTTTTGAAATAGGCGAGGAAAGCGTCCTGGAACTCGCTGATGCGCGTTACCGGGACTTCGTCCATATATCCCTTTGTCGCGGCGTAGATGGCGGCAACCTGCTCGCCAACGGTCATCGGCTTGAACTGTGGCTGCTTGAGCAATTCGACGAGGCGGGCCCCGCGATCAAGCTGTTTCTGCGTCGCGGCATCCAGTTCGGTCCCGAGCTGGGCGAAGGCTTCCAGTTCACGATATGCCGCCAGATCCAGTCGCAACGAACCGGCGATCTTCTTCATCGCCTTGGTCTGGGCGTTACCACCGACGCGGCTGACCGACACACCGACGTTGACCGCCGGGCGTACGCCGGAGAAGAACAACTCGGGTTCGAGATAAATCTGTCCGTCGGTGATGGAGATGACGTTGGTCGGGATATACGCCGACACTTCGCCTTCCTGGGTTTCGATGATCGGCAGTGCAGTGAGCGAACCCCCGCCGAGTTCGGCAGAGAGTTTACAGGCGCGTTCGAGAAGGCGCGAGTGCAAGTAGAACACATCGCCGGGATAGGCTTCGCGGCCGGGTGGACGACGCAGCAGCAGCGACAACTGACGGTACGCCGCGGCCTGTTTGGACAAGTCGTCGTAGACGCACAAAGTTGCCTCACCCTTCCACATGAAGAATTCGGCCATCGCGGTGCCGGCGTAGGGCGCGATGTATTGCAGGGGAGCGGAGTCGGACGCACCGGCGACGATGACCGTGGTATAGTCCATCGCCCCATTGGCGCGAAGCACTTCGACGATGGCGGCGACGGTTGATTCCTTCTGACCCACCGCGACGTAGAAGCATTTCACGCCGGTGCCCTTTTGGGCGATGATGGTGTCGACAGCGATCGCGGTTTTGCCTGTCTTGCGGTCGCCGATGATCAGTTCGCGCTGGCCGCGACCGATGGGGATCATCGAGTCGATCGCCTTGATGCCGGTTTGCAGCGGCTCTTTCACGGGCTGACGCTCGGCGATGCCGGGAGCGATGATGTCCATCTTGCGCGTTTCGGTCGAGGTGATCGCAGGCCCGCCATCCAGCGGAACGCCCAGCGGATTGACGACACGAC
>JBGSMH010000532.1:0-15284 GCA_041740275.1 Phycisphaerae bacterium | reverse complement strand
GCAACACGCGCCGCTCAAACTCGATCCCAATCGCCTCTTCGTCATCGCCGGGCCTTGCGTGATCGAGGCACAGGAAACTTGCCTGCAGATCGCATCCCATTTGAAGAAAGTCTGCGACAAACTCGACATTCAGTACATTTTCAAAGCCAGCTTTGACAAAGCCAACCGCAGCAGCGGATCGAGCTTTCGCGGGCCCGGCATGGTGGATGGGCTGGCGGTGCTGAAGGTGATCAAGGATCGCGTGGGCGTTCCGGTGCTGACCGATATTCACGAACCCGCCCAGGCCGCCGAAGCCGCCGTGGTCGTGGATGTGCTACAGATCCCGGCGTTTCTGGCACGCCAAACCGACCTGCTGATCGCCTGCGGACGCACTGGCCGTACGGTCAACGTCAAGAAGGGCCAGTTCATGTCGCCTCAGGAGATGGGCAACGCGGTGGAGAAAGTGCGATCGACGGGCAATGATGCGATCCTGCTTTGCGAGCGCGGCACGTTCTTTGGCTACAACCGGCTGATCAATGATTTCCCGGGCCTGGCGGAGATGAAAATGTTCGGCTGCCCGGTCGTTTTTGATATCACCCACAGCACCCAGCAACCGGCAGCGCAGAAAACGCAGTCGGGCGGCAATCCGCAATACTCACCCTTGCTGGCACGAGCGGCAATTGCGTCTGGCTGCGTCGATGGGCTCTTCCTGGAATGTCACCCCGACCCGTCCAAGGCCAAGAGTGACCCCGCGACCATGCTGCCGCTATCGGACATCGAGGCCCTGCTCACGCAGTGCGCCGAGCTATTTGCCCTTCGCAGCAAGTGGTAGATCGCGTTACAGTTTCCCGGCGGTACGGAGCGTGAGGATGCGGCGCATCAGCGTCGTCGCCAGATCCGGGCTATACCCGATCACGCCGTCGATTTCGTTGCCAACCAGGCCGACACTCAGATCGTCCGGGCTATACAGCACCGCCAGTTTCCCGCCTACCTCGATCCCGCGAATACGGAACCGCAAGGAGTCGGCACCGAGTTTCTGCTGGGCATAGATGCGGTATTTCGGCTCGATCTTTGACGCGGCATCGGCGGTGTAGAGCGCGTGATCGCTCTTGAGCGAGCTGGAAATCTGGGCGAACTCATTGGGCAGAATCTTCATCAGTTCGGCCTGCATGGAGGAATCGAACTCGCCAAATCCACCCGCTGCGTCGATCACCAGCAATCCACCGGCCGCGATGAAGTCCTTCAGCGCGGTGCGTTGGGCGTCACTCAGGACAAACTGATCCGTGCCCGTCATGTGAGCGATCTTGTAGTCGGCGAGCGAATCCTTGCCCAACTCAACGACGGCGGTCTGCAAAGTGACCTTGTCCTGATTGTTCATCACCGCCGCCAGTCGCTTCCAGCCACCGGGCTCGGGATCCCAGCGGCCGTTATATTTCAGACGGGCGACCTTGGTCGTCGTCGCGGGCTTGATGGCGGGATCGGCGCGGATGATGTGCGTCTCGCCTTTGTATTTGCCCTGCGTCTTATCATTGGCGTACAGAAACGCGTTGGCGAAAAACTCAAACACTTCGGGCTTGTTGGTGTCGCGAAGCTGCAACGTTCGGCTGAAGTCGTCGTTGGAGATCAGGACCATGAACAGGCGTGCCCGATTGCCCAATGCTTCAATGCGGGGCTTCTGTTTCCAAGTGGTGGCGTTGAACTGCTGATTGATCAACAGCGGGTGTTCCATGCGATCCTGCAACTGCGTGAACTCCTGCTCGGGGAACAGTTCGCCCGCCAATGCTCGGAACGATTTGACAAACTCAGCCTTGGCGACGTCGGCATTGCCCACAATGATGCCGCCTTCTTCGACATACTGCTTGAGCATCTGCTTTTCCGCGTCGGTGAACGACAAGGTCTGATTGCCACTGATGTAGAGCAGTGCCGAATCGTGCAGGTCGGCGATCGTGGCGACGCCCAGATTGATGATCTGCCAGTTCAGACCGCGTTCGGTGCGATTCTCGACCCAGCGTGTGGCGTTGGCGATATCGCGCGGCCGCTGGTTCCAGTTGGCTTCGACTGCCTTGTTGGTCTTGGGATCGGTGATGCTGTACTGCAGCTTATTGATCATCACCGGAGCGCGTCCGCGTGACAGAAACAGCAGCCCAAAGGACGTGTTGACCTCATCGCCCCACCCGCCCGTGCCGCGGCGCTGGGTTTTTACGAAATGATCGGCACCTTCCTGAAACCAGTCGATCTTGCCAAAGTACTTGTAGCCACTGGCAACACCGATGCGCTCGATGCCGTACATGCCATAGGGGATGGGACGTTTCATGAAGTCGGCGAAATTTTTCTCGACCCACGCCAGGCCTTTGTTGATCCACGGATCAACGATGTTGCCCTTGTTGCCTTCGATGCCTTCATCGGAATGGAGAAACTCTTGCGTGATGAACAGGGTTGCAACGCCAGCAGCGACCATCTGGAGGGTTACGTTGTGATTTTTGTCCGGCTTGCCTGCGTATGCCCACCCGCCGTCCGACGCCTGCACGCCGCGCCAGGCGTTTTCGATCAGGGTCCAGAATGCCGGGGGAACATTTTCGATTCGCTGCGCACCGGCCCATGAACCCAGCACGCCGTACTGAGAGCAACTTAAGTCGATGCGTGAGGACGGTCCCGGCCTGTAGTTATAAAACCCTTTGGCTACGCCGGCCTTGGTAATGCCGGTAGTCAGCAGTCGCATATCCTTGACCAACGCCTCTTGATTGGCCGGAGTGGGGGGAAGGTTCAGCCACACGTTTGCCCGGACACCCAGTGCGTAATGTCCGTTGATCGTGGATTTACGAAGCCAGTCGGTCGCCTTGACGATACGTGGATCGAGTGGCTTTTCCCCCGCTGCCAGCAACGCATAGGTTACCAACGCAGTGCGCCCTCCCCACTGACTTTCGTGACCGCTCCCGCCGTTCGGATCGATCTGGGTCGTCTCCCAGTTACCGTGTTCGTTCTGGCTGCTGTAGAGAAACTCCACCGCTTTCTTGATGGCTGCGTTGATATCCTCGGGCTTTGCCGCCTGCGCGGCCGGCACGAAAAGAACCATCGCCAGTACGCTCGCCAGCAACCATCGGCATTTTTTGAAGTTCGCAATCATCGGTCTCAGGCCTCCGCAACGAAAAAAACTAAGTCGGATCAGTGCTGTAAATCATTGCCCACGGTACAGATAGAGCGGCCGGGGGCTGAGAATGTCACTTGCCAGTTTTCGATCGAGTTGGATGGTGGTTTCGCCCACGCGGGTTTGGATCATAGGCGATGCCGAGGCGGTCTGATTCGCACCCGCCAGCGCGTCCCAGAAACCGACCTGTCGTTCAAACCGCACGACTTGTGCGCCACTCAGGCCCGCCATCGCCGACGCTTTGGCGACCGCGTCGTCAAAATAGCCGACTTGATCGATCAATTTCAGCTTGAGCGCATCGGATGCCGAGTAGACTTTGCCGTTGGCAATCTTATCTACCGTCGCCCGGTCGAGCTTTCGGCCAGCGACAACCACATCCTTAAACGCCACAAAAGCTTCGTCGATCAGGCCCTGCCAATAGGCGCGTTCTTCGGGGGTTTCTTCGCGAAGGGAAGAACCGGCGTCCTTAAAATCCGCCCCGGTGCTGGCCAGTGTCGTATCTTCTACGCCCCATTTTTTGGCTAGTTCGGACACGCCGATGCGGGGGAATAGGACGCCGATGTTGCCGGTCCAGGTCGTTCGCTGAGCGATGACATGATCCCCGGCACAAGCGACGTAATACCCACCGCTGGTGGCCAGCGCGCCCATGCTGATCACCAGCGGCACGTTCGAGCTTTTCTTGAGTCGCAGAAGTCGGTCGTAAAGGATATCGGAAGCAGTCACCCCGCCGCCCGGTGAATTTATCTCCAATACGATCGCTTTGACGCCCGATTCGGCTTCGATATCAGCGATGACCGGTTCAAGTTCCGCAAGCGTTTGATCAAAGATCGGCCCGTCGATCGAAAGAACCGCGACGATCTGCGATGCGTCGCCGGCCTGAAGAATCGTGCGTTTGGTGGGTGAGGTTTCGCCACTGAAGACGCCGTTCATCAGCAGCAGGTAGATGTTGAGTGTGATCGAAAATCCGAGGATCGACACCGCCAGCGTCGTGAAGATCGCCCGGGCAAAACCGCCCCGCTGCGGCTGCGGAGCCGGTGGATAATACATGGGCGGCGGAAAATAGACCGGCGGTGGCGTCGCTGGCGACTGAAAAGGATGCGGAATCGTCGGTCCGTTGGGATTCGTCATGGATCGGAATACCTTTGCGCGTTGGGGGATCAAACCGTTGCCCGGTCAACTGATCTTAACCCGATCCAGCGCAGAATTGAACTATAAACTGTTCGTCCAACAGTAATTGCGTAAAAATCTCGGTTCCACGCCAACTATCGGCACGCTTATTTACGTTTTTTGCCGCGTTTGGGTTCATATCGAACCGTCACGATCCCGGCGGTGCCTCCTCGGACGGCAAAACTCGCCCACCACCGTCATCTGCCGGGGTTTGAGCATCGCAACTAAATCATCCAGAATCGTGTTGACCACGCCTTCGTAAAAAATGCCCTTGTTTCGGTACGCCAGGAAATACAGCTTCAGACTCTTCATCTCCACGCACGCCCGATCCGGCGTATAGATCAGCGTGATCGTGGCAAAATCGGGCTGGCCGGTTACCGGACAGACGCTGGTAAACTCAGGGAACACAAACTTGATCTCGTAATCCCGCTCCGGACGGGGATTATCAAACGCCTCCAGAATCGTCCGCGGCGAGGCGATTTGCGCGTCGCTCAGGATCGATTGTTTGCCCAATTCCCGCAATTTCACGTTCTTCATGCCGCCGATTATAGACAAGAACCACGAGATGTCTTTACATATATCCCATGCACAGCCCGCGCAAGAAGCCACCGCTACGCCCACAAGTCACCACGCTCTGGGAATATCCCTCCCAGGATTACGGCGACACCCAGCAGGGCATCGCCGGCTACAAAGGCGCAACCCCCAGCTATGTCATCTGGAACGTCATCGAACGCTACACCGAACCGAACGATCTGGTCGTCGATAGTTTCTGCGGCAGCGGTACGACGATCGACGTGGCCCGCGATCTCAAACGCCGGGCACTGGGTTATGACGTGCATCCGACCCGCAAGGATATTTTCCGCGTCGATGCCCGAAAACTCCCGCCGGAACTAACCAACAAAGTCGATCTGGTCTTCATCGATCCACCCTATTCCACGCACATCGACTACGGACCCGACCCACGCGACATCGGCAAGCTGACCGCACGCGACGGGGCCTATTACGACGCGATGGAACTGGCGATCAAAGAGGCCCATCGCGTGCTGAAAAAGGATCACGTTTTTGCGATCTATGTCAGCGACAGCTATGAGCACGGCAAGGGCTTTTACCCGCTGGGGTTTGAGTTGTTTGATCGGGCTCGCAAGGTGGGGTTTACGCCGATCGACATCATTTCGGTGGTTCGGCACAACAAGACGCTGGAGATGGGCAACTACTGCAAGGCCGCCGACGAGCAGAACTTCTTTTTGCGGGGATTCAATTACCTGTTTCTTCTGCGAAAGTGAATTCTTGCTCAGGTATTGGCACGCCATGCCATCGCTTCGTCAAATAGCTTTTTAAACGCTTGATCAATCTCGGCGATGATCTGCTCGCTCTTTAAATCGTGCATCTGGCGCGGTTTATCAAAAATCACGCGCACCTTGCCCACGCGCGGGATCTTGGACTGTCGCGGAAACGCTTCGTATGCCCCGACAATGATCGCGGTCATCACCGGCACTTTGGCGCGACGAATCGCCAGTGCCACCCCGCCTTCGATCGCCTGCAACTTGCCATCCGGCGTGCGCGTGCCTTCGGGGAAAACCGTCAGCACCTCCCCGGCCTGCAATAGGCGGATCATCTCTTTCATCGCGGCGATATCGCCTTTGCCGGTGTTGATCGGGAAGGCGTGGAGTTTGCGGATCAGCCACCCGAACGGCTTGAACTTAAACAGATACGCATCCGCCAGATACGCCATCGGCCGATTGAACATCACGCCCAGGACGACGGGATCCAGGAAACTCTGGTGATTGGCGACGATCAACACCCCGCCGCTGGCGGGCAGGTGCTGCGTGCCGCGCACTTGCAGGTTAAAGACCAACCGCACCAGAATCGCCGCCACTTCGCGCAGGGTTCGCCAGACCAGATTTCGATCGATCGATTGGCTCATACGCGGCTGGCTTTCTTACGATTTGGCCTTGGGGGATTTGACCGTTGATATGATATGACCCACGACATCTTCGAATGATCGCGACGTCGAGTCGATTTCGATCGCGTCCTTGGGTTTTTCCAGCGGGCCGACCAGACGTTCGCGGTCACGCTTGTCGCGGGCGAGGATTTGGTCGAGCACTTCCTTGTAATCGACCTGCTCGCCGCGGCCGCGCAGTTGGTTGAAACGCCGCCGGGCACGCTCGTCGGGGCTGGCGTCGATATAAAACTTAAACTCGGCCTTGGGGAAGACGATCGTCCCCTGATCGCGGCCTTCGGTGACGACATCGCCTCGCAGTTTGCCCAGATCTCGCTGCTGGTGGACCATCATCTCGCGAATCTGCGGCACGACCGCGACATACGACGCGGCCTCGCTGGCTTCGCGACTGCCCAGCAAATGCGTCACCGGCTCGCCATTGAGAATCACCGTCGGCGGGTACTGCTGCCAGTCAAACTCGATCCGGGCGTGCTTGGCAACATAGATCAGCTCGATCTGGTTATTCAGATCGATCTGCCGTCGGTGCGCCGCAAGCCCGATCGCGCGATACATGTGCCCGGTATTTAGAAACGAAAACCCCAGCCGCCTGGCCACCTCCTCGGCGACCGTCGATTTGCCTGATCCTGCGGGTCCGTCGATGGTGATGACCATTGGTTAGTTTGGAGTTTGACGTTTGGAGTTTGAAGACGAATGTGAAGTGTGGAGTATTTGTATTTTTACTGCCCACTGCCCACCGCCCACTGCTATTTCGCTGCCCACAAGAACCCGCGACGCTGGATCGTCAGACACGGCTCGGTTTCCATGATGTCGGCATGGTGTCCGAGTGAGTTGTAGAACACCCGGCCTTTGCCGTACGAACGCGTCCAGACGACGGGCATATCAAACCGCCCGTTTGGCGAGTGTGGACCGGCGGCGACGGGGAACTCTGTTGTCGCCAGCACCCGATTGCTCGGATCGGTGTGCATGTAATATTGTTCAGAACAGACATCAAAATCCTGGATGCCTTCGACGATCGGCGAGCTACCTTTGATGGTGCGGACACGATAGGTCGTCCCGTCGTTGCCCGGGTGCGCCACCCATTGCCCGCCGGTCATAAATTGCCATTCGCAGTTCTCGCGGAAGCTGTCGCACATCCCGCCATGACAACCCGCGATCCCCACGCCGCCATCACGGACGGCCTTGAAAACCGGGTTGGCCTGCTCGTTGGTGATCTTGCCCATCGTCCAGATCGGGACGATCAGCGACAAACCCATCAGTTTGGCTTCGTCCTTGAATGCGTCGAGGGTGTCGGAGACTTCGACCTCAAACCCATCCTGCTTCAAAACCCGCTCAAAAATGGCGGCCACTTGCTTGGGTTGATGTCCGTCCCATCCGCCCCAGACGACTAACGCTTTGCGCGACACGGTTGGCTCCTGTTGGTTAAACCGAAAAGGATAGCCATAACCGCGTCGCGATCAAATCTCGACCCTATGATCCCCCAGTGTTACATCGCGCCCTATTCCTGGCCAATCGCAACGCGCGTAGTAGCGCCGACCTCGCGGACCACGCGATCGCGATGTTACGCGCCAATGACATCGAGCCGGTGATTCCGGAAGTCGATTCCTCAGAAGGTATCTCGCAGGCGATCATTTCCCATGCTAGCAAGGTCGATCGGGTGATTATCGTGGGTGGTGATGGCTCGATCAACGCGGCACTGGCGGGGCTGATCCACACGCACTTGCCGCTGGGCGTCATCCCCGCCGGGACCGCAAATGACTTGGCGCGGACGCTGGGGTTGCCGACCGATGTCGTTGGGGCAGTTGAGGTGATCGCCGGCGGAAAGTTGTCGAGCGTCGATGTCGCGACCGTCAACGACAAGCCGTTTATTAATGCCGCGAGCATGGGATTGAGCGTCCACATCACTCGCAATCTGACCAAACCGCTTAAGCGCCGCTGGGGGCCACTGGCATATGTATTGGCGGCGACCAAAGCTTTGGCAATGGCGCGGGCGTTTCATGCCACCATCCGGACCCGCGACGGAGAAACGCACGTCAAAACCGTTCAACTCCTCGTCGGCAACGGCAAATACTTCGGCGGCGGGATGGTCGTCGACGAAAACGCCGCGATCGATGATGCAACACTGCACCTTTACAGCGTCGGCGTCTATCACTGGTGGTCGCTGGTCGCACTCCTGCCCTCGCTGCGGCGCGGGACGACCCAAAGCAAGCGGAACGTTTTCAACGCGACCGATACGCAATTCACGATCACCACCACCCGCCCGCGCCACATCACCGCCGACGGGGAAATGATCACCCAAACCCCCGCCACTTTCTCAATCATGCCGGGTGCCATCAGTATTTATGTTCCCGAGTCGGACTCACAGGCGACCAAATAAGTCATGCCACATTTCTGCTTATGTTGAAACTACTGAAACAAGTGTCATCGTCATGGCGATTCTGATCGCGCTCGATAGTCTTTAGTCATGTCAAAGACACTTGTCATCGCCGGTGGGAGCGGCTTTCTCGGACGCGTACTGTTGCGAAATCTGCCCGACACGTTTGATCGCGTCATCATCCTAACCCGCGGACCGGATCGGGACGAGGACCGCATCCGTTACGTCCACTGGGACACGAGTGCGTCTGGATCTTGGGTCAAACACATCGACGGGGCATCGGCGATCGTGAACGTGGTCGGTCGAACCGTTGATTGCGTCAAGACCGACAAAAACAAACGGGTCATCATCGCGTCACGGATCGAATCCGTGAAGGCATTGCAGCACGCTTGCGCGATCGCTCAATCTCCCCCGCCGGTGTGGATCCAGGCCGCGACGGCGCATATCTATGGAGACACCGGGGACGAAATCCTCGATGAGACGTCGCCGATCGGGACCGGCTTTGCGCCAGAGGTCGGGCTGGCGTGGGAAAAGGCGTTTGCGGATGCGGACCTGCCCGGAACACGCCGTGTGGTCCTGCGGATCAGTTTTGTCATCGGCAAAGACGGCGGCGCGATGGCGAAGATGGTTCCGCTGACGCGACTTTTCATGGGCGGCGCAACCGGGTCCGGCAGGCAGTTTATGAGTTGGATACACGAAACCGATTTTGCCCGCATCGTTTTCCGTGCGATTAACGACCCGAATATGCAGGGAATGTATGTCGTGACCGCGCCCCAACCTCTGCAAAACGACGCCTTTATGCATCAGCTTCGACAGCAACTTAAGCGGCCTTGGTCGCCTCGCGTGCCTGTGCCAATGGTGCGGATCGGCGCGATGCTCCTGCGCACCGACCCTGAACTGGCGATCTATGGTCGCCGGTGCATTCCGACTCGGTTGATCGCTGAAGGATTCGATTTTCGGTTCCCGGACCTCCAATCCGCACTGGCCGACCTCCTCTGAGACCGCCCCGCTTCCCACGCGACGCTGACGCGACAATAGCCTATTCGCGGCGGTGTACTGGGACTGGGCTAAGGTCGCGTGCGCAAAGAGGTTGACAGAACTTTTGCTTTCAGGTCTTCTGAATCCCCTGCACAATTGAATTCTTGTGAAAGGCGGTGGGCGTGACGTTTTGCGAAAGGGTTGAATCGCGAACCTTGCTGGCGGGGAACGTCTCGATCGTTCTTTCCTCGGACGCATTTCGATTGTTCGGCGACGCCTTCGACAACGCCGTGTCGGTCGTGCGCTCGCGGGTTTCGGGGGAATTCGTCGTCTCCGGTTTGAACGACACGACGATCGACGGGCGAGCGACTCGCACCTACACCGGGCGCAACAAGATCTTTGCAGTTTTAGGTGACGGCGACGACACGCTCATCCTCGACCGCATCAGGGGCGATGCAAATCTGTCACTCGGCCTTGGTGCTGGCGATGACGCCGTTTGTGTGAAACGCGGATTACTCGGAGCCGCCGACCTGTTCGGTGAAACGGGTGACGATATATTTGACATCGCTGATAGCACCTTTGCCAAGCGCCTCCGCATCTTTGCCGGCGAGCAAAACGACAACACTTCCCTGCAAAGCACGCGCGCCGTTAAAGGGTTCGAAATCAGTGACACGGCAGGTAGAAGCATCGTTAGAATCGACCAGACCAGCGGAGGCGCGGCGTCCTGGTTTTCCGGCAGCCGTTTGCGGGACGCGCTATCGATCACTGACAGTCACTTCAACGCATTTAGCGCGAAATTGAAGGCGGGCAACGACGGTGCATTCATTCGAAATACCACGTTCGCTCAGTCTTCACCGATCGATGGAGGCAGTGGTTCGAACGATATCGATCGCGAGGTTCTGAAGGCTTGGGATTTCAGGAACGGCATTCAAGGGTGGCAGACTTACATTTCGGACGGGTTTACGACTAGGCCAGTGGGCTCGATTTCTGAACTGGCCCCCGCCACGTCTACAGAAAATGGGCGCGTCACCGTTGGTTTAGCGGCATTGCCAACGGAACTGGGCATGGATGGTCAAGGGGTACGGACTGTCGCACCGGGACCGTACTTTCCATTCGTTGCCAAGCGGCTCGCCGATTCAGATGGTATGGTTCACGGATGCTCGTACCAATTGGCTTTTGACCTGACGGTTGCGACAAATCTGGCTGTGCCGACCACCGATGGGAACGCCGAACTTCGCGTCGCCGCCATCTCCTCGAACCCAACGGTTCTCGTCGCCGAAGGCGGTGAAGCTAAGTTCGCGGCAGATGTGGGGCAAATTGCTTCTGCCGGAAAAGAGGGGAATTCTACCACTTCCCCAACCTTCAGCTTTACGCGTCGGACAGCATCCCCCACGTCGGCCGTTTCGTATTCCGCCAATGAAAGCATAACCTTGATCGTGGGAGCAAAGTCCCTTGACGACGATGTCGTCGTGTTCCCGGCGTCGACCGTCTTTTTTTGTGTCGTCCGCGTACGTCTGACACCGGTTCCGAACGGCGCTTGAGAAGAGCATGCCTGGTGGCCAGAAAAATGCTCTGTTCGACGCAGCCTTTGCCCGGGGAGTCGCGCGCTACATTTGCCGACGAGGAATCTTGTCGTCTGTGTGGATGAGTGCTTATCAGCATGGGTATGTCCTGTTGGATCGGTCGGTCGGTGAGATTTCCGCAGCCGACACTGGAAATTGCCGATAATCCATGCAGCATGGACGTTATGACCGCAGACCAAGTTTCATCCGAACCCGCCAGCGCGACGCGGCGATATTGTCTGATCACGCCGTGTCGTGATGAAGCCAAATACGCCCGCCGCACGCTCGATTCGATCGTTAATCAATCGATTACGCCTGCGCTGTGGGTGATCGTCGATGACGGGTCGAAGGACCAGACGCCGGCGATCGTGGAGGAATACGCGGCCAAACACCCGTGGATCAGGCTCGTCCGCCGGGCCGATCGGGGCGAGCGCAAAGTGGGCGGCGGCGTGGTGGACGCGTTCTACGCGGGTTATGACGCGATCAATCCCGATGATTTTGACTATGTGACCAAGCTGGATCTGGATCTGGACATTCCGCCGAAGTATTTCGAGCGGATGATCGAGCACATGGAGGCCAACCCGCGTCTGGCGACCTTCAGCGGCAAACCGTACATGGATCTGGATGGCAAACTCGTCAGCGAAAAGTGCGGCGATGAAAACTCGGTCGGCATGATCAAGTTCTACCGCGTTCCCGCGTTCAAACAGATCGGCGGATTCGTGCGGATGGTGATGTGGGACGGGATCGACTGTCACCGCTGCCGGATGCTCGGCTGGCAGGCGGGGAGCCGCGACGAACCCGACACGCGATTCATCCATTTGCGCCCCATGGGCACCAGCCACAAGAGCTGGTGGACCGGCCGCGTTCGGCACGGGACGGGGCAGTATTTCATGGGTACGGGCTTCACCTACATGCTGGCCAGTTGCGTCTTTCGCGTGCTGCACCCGCCGATCCTGATCGGCAGTTGGGGGATGATGTGGGGCTGGCTGAAATCGGCGTTTACAGGTGCAAATCGCTACGACGACCCGGACTTCCGTTCGTTCGTCAATCGATATCAATGGGCGTGTCTGCTCAAGGGTAAGAAGCGTGCGACGGCGGATATCGAATCCGCCCGCGCCGGAGCGTGGAAGCCGCCAAGCCGATGATCGCCTAAGATGACACGCTTATGATTCGTCGCCGCGACTCAGACGGGTTTCGACTCATCACCCAGCACGACCATGCGATCGTGTCCGGGGCGTTGGCGCGCCGAATCGGCAATGGACAATTCGCCAGGCCCGATCCGTTTGAACAGACGATTCTGGGCATCACCCAGCACGATTGCGGCTGGCCTTTGCACGATGATCAACCCACGCTCTCCAGCGCAAAATTGCCGCTGGATGTGTTTGAATCCCCACGACAAATCGCCCACAAGGTCTGGATCGAAAGCGCCCGTCGTGCAGCCGCGATGGACCCGTATGCCGGGCTGTTGGTCTCACTGCATGTGCTCTCCCTGTCGGCGGCGACCGTCCCGCAGAAGCCGACTGTGCGATTCGATCCGCAGCAGATGCGGCATCAGTTTGATCTAAATAAGTTTCAACATCAGGCGATCGAATTACTCGAAACCCTGCGGGCAAAGTCCGGTCTGAGAACCGACAAGCCGCTGCGACTGGGGCTTTCCGAAGGTTGGACCGACGCCGCAGAGGAGCAACTGAAGTTCAATTTCCACCTTTTGCAGGCTATGGACACGATCAGCCTGGCGATCTGTTGCACCACCCCGCCGGTGCTGATGACAGGTGCGGTCCATCCGCGTCCGGGCGCAAATGCGATCAAGCTGCAACTGCACCGATCCGCCCCGGATAAGTTGCTGGTCAAGCCCTGGCCATTTGATGCGCCGGCGTTGCGGGTGTCGGTTCCGTACCGTTTGGTGCAGGAACGAACCTATGCCGATGAATCCGATTTACACGACGCAATCGCCGCTTCAGGCATAGAGTTGATGAGCGTCGAGATCACGCAGAGTTAGCTTATCGAAGGACATCAATATGCTTCTTGCAGAGTTCAGCATCTGGCCGATGGACAAAGGCGTTTCGCTTTCTCCGTATGTCGCCCGCGCGATCGACATCATCGACCGCTCAGGCCTACCCTATAAACTCGGGCCGCTGGGGACGTGCATCGAAGGGGAATGGAAAGACGTGATGAAGGTCATCGAGCAATGCCACGAAGCCCTCGCCGCCGACTGCGACCGCATCAGTTGCACGGTCAAGATGGACTGGCGAAAAGGCGCCAGCGGCCGGATCGATGGGAAAGTGAAGTCGGTTCAGCAGAAGCTGGGCGAGGATCGCAAGTTGTCGGTGTAGGCGATTGACACGACTCACCCCTGGCGGGCGGCGATGGGGATGACCGCGATCGATTTCGGATCGGTCGGGCAGTGTTGCTGGCACAATCCGCAGCCAATGCACGCCAGGGGCTTGACCACAATATCGTTATTCACCAGTTCGATCGCGGCGGTGCCGAGTGGGCAGATATCAACGCAGCGCGTGCATTCTTCAGCCCGCGAACGGACGCACAGATGCTCGCGCCAAACCGCCGTCCCCATTTTGATCTGGGTCAGCGGCGTGGGGATCAACGCGCCGCTGGGACAATGCGACATACACGCCAGTCCCTCGCACGCGACACACGCCATCGCGTCGGCGTCGATGTAGGGTGCGCCTTTGCCGCGCTCAGACGTCGAATCGATCTTGATCGCCTCCGCCGGGCAGACTGTTGCACACTCCCCGCAGCGGCTGCACGTTTCCAGAAACTTCGCCTCCGCCAGCGCTCCCGGCGGCCTGAGCCAGATATCCAGCGAAATACGCTTGCCTCTCTGCGAAACGCTCGCATTGCGCGCCTGTGACAGCTTTTCAAACTCGTTAATCGTGCGTTCGACAGGCTCCAGCGACCTGGCCAGCGGCTTGAGCAACTCGCTCAATCCCCGCCGGAAAAATTGCCTGCGATCAAGGGGCTTGTCTTTGGACATGAAACCCACAATACCCGATCACCCCTCACGGCGGATGACCTGTTGCACAGTATGCACACGTTGCGTGAGCGCCTCGGTAAACGTGATCTTGAGCGTCAGTTCCTTGGCGCTGATCGGGTTGGCCAACGGACACTGCAAAACGTATTCGTAAAGCAGACCCGACCCCAGCCAACTGGCGCGGGCTTGATCGACCGTAAACGACCATTTGCCGACGCGCGTGTCGGGCGCGGACAGATCAAACGCCTCAATGATAAACGCCCCGGCGGCCTTGAGTTCGTCGCCGGACGCATCGAGCGGAACGACGTAAACCTTGATGCCCGGCTTGTTCTCCGGCAGATCGGCAAACCCGCTTAGCCGACCGATTTTGAGCGAATGGACCGTAAACAATTCGTTCATCCGCTCTGCGGGCAACACCGGCACGGTTGGCGTGCTGGCGTTCATGGTCGCCAGTGTGCCTTCCAGCGTCGCCACCTTTTGATTGAGCTGCTGAATCTGATCGCTCAAGGCCTGATTCTGTATGCGAAGCTCGATATTGGCGGCGCTGGGCTTTGTCGCACACCCGCTGAGTATCACCAGGCCGACACATCCCACGCACATGCCGATTACCCGGCGTGCAATGAATGTTGAGAGGGTCGCGAATCGGGACATTCTATTCCTTCGAATCATCCACACCGCCAACGCGCGGCGCGACTTCGGGCACGCGATCGATCACCTTGTCGGCAACGCCGTATTCCACCGCTTCTTCGGCAAACAGCCACTTATTGCGGTCAAAATCGCGCACGATCGTCTCAAACTCTTTTCCGCACCAGTCGGCCATCATCTTGTACAGGCGATCACGCAGGCGAAGCATGTGCTTGGCTTCGATACCCAGATCCGTCGCCGGTCCCTGCAACACCCCGCCGATCAGCGGCTGGTGAAGCATGACCTGACTGTTGGGCAGGACCGAGCGTTTGCCCTTGGTCCCCGCCGCCAACAGCGCCGACCCCATGCTGGCAGCCATGCCGATGCAGGTGGTTGCGACGTCGCAGCGGAGGAATCGCATCGTGTCGATGATGCCAAATCCCGCACTGACCGATCCGCCGGGCGAGTTGATATAAAAGTTGATGTCATCGGTCTTCTTGATGCTTTGC
>JBGSMH010000531.1:0-7155 GCA_041740275.1 Phycisphaerae bacterium | reverse complement strand
CTTCCAATCCCAAACTACGATTCACCCTGTCCGAAGCCAGCCGGGAAATCGGAACAATGGATCGACTTTGTCTGACAGGTGTAAATCTGTAACGAATGTGAGGATCAGCCGTGCGGATCGTGACCTATAACATTCTGGATGGCGGGGTGGGGCGTGCCGACCCGATCGGCGAAGTGCTCGAAGCCCAACGCGTCGATATCGTCGTCATGGTCGAGGCCGACGATGATTATGTCGTCGATCGCACCGCCAAACGCCTGAAGATGGACGTGATCGTCGCACCCGGACACGGGCACCGCGTCGCGATCCTGACGCGATTCACCCTCGTGCAGACGATCAACCACGCCTTATTGGGTGAATCGGCATTGCGGTCGTGCTGCGAAGCGATCATTCGATTGCCCGATGGAACCGAGTTGCCGGTCATTGGTCTGCACTTGCACGCCCGGGCCACCGAAGCCGATGAGACGGCCCGACAGCACGAGATCGCGACGGTGTTGCGACTCACGCACGATTATCGCACCGCCAATCGTCCGCATATGCTCGTCGGTGATTTCAATAGCAGTTCGCCGGTGCAGATGATCGAACCGGACAAGCTAAAACAGACCACCCGCGATGCGTATGTCGCCAACGGCAATCAGATCCCGCGTCGGGTGATACAAAACCTGCTGAATCACGGCTACATCGATACGCTTCACGTTGCCCGTGGCGAGGCCGCGACCACTCTGGCCAGTTTCACCACACACGAGCCCGGCCAGCGCGTCGATTATGTCTTTACGTTTGGGATTGATCCGTCGCACATCACGGATGCGTGGGTCGAGCAGGATCGGCTCGCGACATTCGCATCCGATCATTACCCGGTTGGGGCACAGATCGATGTCGGGTAAACCGGTTCATCGCCAATCCCTCTTTCGCGCTTTTGGCTGCGCGATCAGCGGTTTGGTATGCCTGATCCGCGACGAACGCAACCCGCGTATTCAGCTTGCGATTGCAGTTGGCGTGATCGTCCTCAGTTTTGTCTTTCGGATCGGGCTGACCGAGTGGGCATTGATTGTGCTGTCCATCGGGCTGGTTTTGACGGCTGAGACGATCAACACCGCCATTGAGCGGGCGGTCGATCACACATCGCTTGAACAACACCCACTTGCGAAAAATGCCAAAGACCTCTCCGCCGCCGCAGTGATGATCTCGGTTGCGACAGCGGGAATCATCGGTTTGATTGTGTTTGTGCCGAAATGGCTGCACTGAAGTTTGGCGGCGTACTCTTTGGGAAACTTGAACTGCGTTTAGCCGAAATCATGCAGGCGGAACTCGCGACGGTACTGTGTCGGGGTCATACCGGTGGCGGCGCGGAAAACATTTGCAAAACGCTCGGGGTTGGCAAAACCACTTCGCTTGGCGACGGCGGGCATCAGCAGGTCACTTCCGGAAAGTAGCTGCTTGGCTTTTTCGATCCTCGCTCGGCGAATCTCTTCCAGCGGCGTACGTCCCAGGTTTTCCTTGAAACGACGCTCCAGAAATCGCCGATTTACCGGTACGACTTCCAGCACATCCTCCACGCTCACCTGGCGATGCACATTGTCGCGAATAAACCGCACCGCAGCGGCGACCGATTCGTCTTCGATTGCCAACAGGTTGGTGCTTTGACGTGCGATTACGCCGACCGGTGGGAACAACACCGGCTGCGCGGGCGATGGATCGCCGCCCATCATCGCGTCGAGGATGCGGGCGGCTTCGAAGCCGATTTTCTGCGTGTGCAACGCGATACTCGACAGCGGGGGGTGCGTGATGCGGGTCAGCAATTCGTCGTTGTCGGTTCCGAGAACGCAGAGCGCTTCGGGCACATGAATCTGAGCATAGCGACACAGATCCAGCGCCTCGGCGGCGGCGACATCGTTGACACAATAGAGGGCAGCGGGCTTGGGAAGCGAGATCAACCACGCCAGCAAATTGCGATTGATCCCCACGGGGGCTTCGATTGACGCATCGGCCTCGATGCCCGTTGACGGGTAGACGTGCGTTTCAAACCCTTGATCGGCAAGCGTTTGCACAAACGCGCTGCACCGCCGGGCCGAGAAATCGGCGTTGTCATATCCCCGAAATGCGAAGTGACGCAGGCCCAGGTCCGAAAGATACTCACCAGCCAGTCTTCCGATCGCGGCATCGTCGGGAAGAACGCGCGGAAAGCCCGAATCGGTGAGCCAGTTTGCGACGTCCACGACAGGAACCTTGCGGGCGCGGAGTTTGCGAATGTAGTCCTTCTCCACATAGGACAGAATCCCATCCAGCGGCATCGACGCGATGGTGGTCAGGCCCACATCGTCCGGGACCAGGTGGGTGCAGATCCAGTCGGGCTTTTGCAGGACATATTCGGCCAATCCCAATTGCACGCCGTGCAAATAGCCGACCCATCGGTGCATGAGAATTGCGACACGACGCCGTTTTTGAGCCATAGGAGGGGCCTCTTGTCGTAAATATACAGACTTATTTCGCGTTTGCACAGGATGGGGCGTGTACTCTATTGGAATGTCTGATTGGGAGGGATCGCGCCTTACGGTGCGGTCTCACCAACACGTCGTGCGGCAGATGAGAATGTGCGGAACACTTTTTGGAGGAATCGAGATGTTGCAGAGTCAGAACATTTTGCGTGCGAAGATGATTGCAGCCGCTATCGCGGCGGTCAGTACCTCAACAATGGCGGCAGAGATTCCCTGGATCGGTGGCGCCCCCGGCGACACGACCAATTTCAACAACGCAAGCAACTGGCAGGGGGGCAACCTGCCGGTGATTTACAATGAGGTGACCAATACCACCAACGGCGATGTCGCGGTATTCGACGGCGCACAAGCGGGGCTGGCGAACAAGACGCCGACGATGACCGCAGCGTTCGGCACCGGCGTCGGAGGCGGTTCCGCGGGTAGCAGCAGCGAGACATGGGGCCTGCAAGGCGTTCGATTGATCGATTCCGGCTGGACCATCGATACCGGTGCCAACACACTGTATCTGAGCCACCGCGGCACATACGACCTTCGCTCGGAAGCGATCGCGGGCACCAATACCCTTAACGGCAATCTGCGACTTGGAGCACGGGACACCAACGATTTTCCGGTCATCTACCAGGCGGCAGGCGGAACACTGCGCATCAACGCCACAGTTGGCATCGCAATCGACGGCGGCGGAAATGCCTCAGGCGGTCCCGAAGTCCGAGGCGGTGGGCTTGTCGAACTCAACACCACCGGCGGCTGGGGTAATACGGGCCTTCGCGTCTTTGAAGGCTCAACCGTCCGCTTCTTCGCCGAAACCGCCGGTGGATTTACCGGCACCGGACAAGGTGGGCTCGCTTCCGACACGCGTACGCTATTGATCTCCAACGGCACGGTCGACCTCAACGGCGCTCGTCCGAGCCTCATCTTCGGCACACTCTCGCTACCAGCGGCCGGGACGCTCACGAACAGCTCTGCAAACGCCGAGGCGGTCGATATCCGACCCACGGGCGCACAAACCCTGGCGGGGCTGATCTCCGGTAATCTTTCGATGAGCTTCGGTGCCGCGCCCAGCACAGGTGTTGTCGTCACCACGACCCTTACCAACAACAACACCTACACCGGTGGCACAGCGATTCTGAACGGAACGACCGGGGGCAGCACCAACTCGATCGTTGTCACCCAGAGTGTGCTTGCCGGTCAGAATGGCCCGCTCGGGAATAACTCCACAGCGATTTCGATAGGTTCTACTGGCAGTTCGAGCAATCACGCCCAGTTGCTGACCAGTGGTGCGATCGATATTGGTCGCGACATCACTTTCGTCGCCGGGACCCACGCCAGCAGCGTCAAGACCCTCGGTGCCGCCGCTACCCAGGTCGGCAACAGCGTGTTTTCGGGCGACATCACTGTCGGGACCGGCACGGGTGGTGCAAAACTGAGCGTCACCGCTCCGGCGGGCGTCTCTGTCAGCTTCACCGGCGACATCCTTGAAGACCTTGTCAGTCCTGCCAACGGCGTGCTGACCAAGATCGGTGATGGAACGGTTGTCCTGTCTGGCAACAACACTTATGCGGGCGGAACGACTGTCTCCCTGGGAACGCTGCTGGTCAACAATCTTGTCGGCTCCGGCACCGGCGGTGGTGGTGCGACGGTGACCGAGAACGCGACGATCGGCGGCTTCGGATCGATCGCCGGCAATGTGCTGCTCGGTGCCGATTCGGCTGACCTCGACGCCCTGGGCGGCATCATCATGCCCACTTCGTCGTCGAACCCGCTGGATATCGTCGGCAACCTCACCGCTGATGCGGGTGCGGCGATTGATCTGCAGATGATGACCGGCCTGAATCCGCTGACGACTTACACCGTTGTGACCTATGCCTCGCTGGGCGGCTCGCTTGCGGTTCTCAATCAGCCGGTCACACATAGTGTCGATTTCGGGACTGGAAGCATTCAACTCGTTCCGGTCCCCGAACCCACAGCGATTGCGCTAATCGGGCTGGCGTTGATCCCGGTGTTGCGTCGTCGTAGCCGATAACCGGGCAGGCGATGCTCGTGCCTTGTTGTATCGTACTTTGGCAGGAGATCTGAGATGAAATTGACCGCAACAACTCGACCGACCTCGCGATTCGCCTCTGGACGCGGGTTCACACTTGTAGAATTGTTGGTGGTCATCGGCATCATTGCCGTGCTCGTCTCGGTTCTCCTGCCAGCGCTGCAAAAGGCACGGGCCGCTGCTCAGGGGATCAAGTGTGGGTCGAACATGCGGCAACTGGTCACTGGGCACATGATGTATGCTCAGGACCAGCGCGGACAGTACGCACCGGTCTACACCCGAATCAACCCCTATGTTTTTAACGGGATCACGCGCGACGCATACTTGCCGTGGTACTCCGAGTTCTATATCGGACGCTATATCGGTCAGACCAATCCGTGTGCGACCGCTTTCAGTGCTGATCTCCAGCGGCCAACCACGATGATCGTTTACTGCCCGACCTCCTTTGGCATCTCCGGGACATGGGACCGCACGGGCATCGGCTATAACAACAGCCGCGAAAACGTCATTAACCGCACGCACGTCTCCACTCGACCGCTTCGCAGGCTCGGAACGTTCAACAGCCCGTCGTCGGTCATCCTGCTTGTCGATGTCGCCAACGGCGGCGCTCAGTCGCAGTGGGGTGCAGGTCAGTCCGGCGGGTTCTCGTTCAATCGCTATTTCATGTTCCAAAACTCCTGGCCCCTGACTGGCGACGACTCGTCACCTTACGACACGGGCTATATCGCGTACCGGCACAACAAAGGCGCGAACGTGGCTTTTGCCGACGGGCATGTCGAGATGTACAGGCTTGGCAACAACGATGCGACTACTGGCGGTGTGTGGCGGGCGTATCAGGAGAAACGCGTCACCCACAAGGCCGGATAGCCCACAAACATCCAAAGCGACAAACACCCGTGACACCCCGCACCCCCTATCGCGGCGTCAACCTCGGCAACTGGCTCGTTCTCGAACGTTGGATGAAGCCAGACCTGTTCGACGGCACAACCGCCAATGACGAATATAGCTTCTGCGCCGAACTGGGCACTTCCGCCGAGCGTGTGATGAGGTGCCACCGTGAGACATTCATCACCGAGGCCGATTTCCGATGGCTCGCCGAGCGCGGGATCAACGCCATCCGCCTGCCGGTCGGGTATTGGCTATTCGAGCCGGATGGTCCGTTCGTCGAAGGTGTCGATGCGTTCGAGCTGGCGCTGGATTGGTGCCAGCAGTACGGCATCGGATGTAACATTGATATGCACGGCTTGCCCGGCCATCAAAGCCCCGAACACCACAGCGGACGGAGCAATCACTTTCGCTGGCATCTGGACAAAGATGATGTCGTGCGGTCGCTGGATGTCATTGAGCGGATCGCCCAAACCTATCGTGATCGTACGTGTATCAACGCCTTTACACTCGTTAACGAGCCCAGTGCCGACCTGCCGGCGTCGTACCTGATGTCGTTCTATGAACAGGGTTACGACCGCGTACGCCGACACATGGATGCGGCGGACGTCGCGGTCGTGATCGCGGCGTTTACCGAGGCGCGACTGCCGGAGTTTCATCGCAAGCTCACTGGTGCAAAAAACGTGCTGACCGACATTCACCCCTACCCGTGTTTCATCCCCTGGGCGGATGACCAACTCAGCGATTATCTGGCCTGGGGCCCCCATAGGCAGTGGCCGCACCTGATCCGTTCGGGCGCGGAGGATCTGCTCGTCGGCGAGTGGTCCTTGGGCGTGCCGAACAGTCTGAAGCCCGCGATCGCTGCGATGGACCCGTGGTACCGCGACCTGACGATGAAGACTTTTGCCCACGGACAGTTGATGGCGCACGAACAGACGGCGGGGTGGTTCTTCTGGAACTACAAGATCGAGTCGCCCAACCCGTGGCTGCAATCGTGCTGGAGTTTCCGCGACGCGGTAACCGCCGGTTGGTTGCCGGACCATTTTGCGGATGTCCCGGCCGCTGACCCAATTAACGCGCTGCAGCCGGTGTCATGATCAGCGTTTCAACAGTCCGCTCCACCAGACGATCGTTCGGCTTGCCATTGACCTGTTTCTTGAGCAGAAACGCGTGATTCTTATCCACGTCGTAATCCCATTCAAAAGTCAGATCGTCGTTCAGCCTCATCGAGCCTTTGTCCTGCACGTCCCACAGATCGCCCGGCCCGCGCACGGCGAACAGGACGGTGGCCGGGTCAGCAATATGCCGGTCTATGCAGGTTCCGCCGAAATAGGCTTCATACGCGATCCGCACCGGATGATCGTCAGCTAACTTGGAAAACGCCTGACCCACCTGCACGCCGCTGGGAACAGACGCGACTTCTCGTCCCACAAACACAATCCTTCCCGGCCAATTGCGGATCGCAAACAGTGCGGCCTCGGCGTCCTTCTGAAAGTTGACATTCCCCAACTTCAGATCGTCCCGTGCCGGTTTGCCGATGAAGTTCCCGCCCATGCACACCCATTTGTTGACCTTTTGTCGCACCAGATCCGAACCGGCCTGGGGATGGGCACGCAAAACGCCGGTACCGGGGCGGGGGAATGGGCGAGTAAAATGCCTGCACTGATAACGGGCTTGGGTGTGGACCGGTTGCCTTTGGCGGCCTGTTTACGACAAGCCGAGGATGCTATCAGTGCTCGA
>JBGSMH010000530.1:0-9970 GCA_041740275.1 Phycisphaerae bacterium | reverse complement strand
GTCGCCGCCGCGTGTCTCACGCTGGCGGCGACGCACTTATTGGTCTGGATTCGACGCCGACGTGACGTGAGCCATCTGTTTCTGGCGCTGAGTGCCGTCGGTGCCGCAGTCGTTGCCGGCTGCGAACTGGCGATCATGAAGGCCCAGACGCCCGACCAGCAGGCGATGGCGATTGACATCGTTTTGACGTTCCTGTTCGTCGTCACCGGGACGCTGATCGTGTTTCTGCGTGTCTACCTGAACGCCGGCCGCGCCTGGCTTATGTGGGCTGCGATCGCGGGGCGGCTTGTCCCCACGGTGTTGAACTTCGTGATCGAGCCCAGCCTGCACTACACCTTTGACGGACCCATCTATCAGATCAACTTCCTGGGGGAGACGATTTCCGGCCTCAATGGCCGACAGAACATCTGGTCACTCTTTGGACCCCTCAGCGTTTTGCTGATGATAGCCTTTGTGACCGATGTGATGGTGACCGTGTGGCGACGGGGTGAGGCCCGCCGTGCCCTCGTTATCTGCGGCGGCATGCTCCTGTTCATGATCATCGCCACAGCACATTCGATGCTGGTCTTTCGCGGCGTGCTGGAGATGCCATTCCTGGTGAGCGTGTCCTATCTGGCGATCGTGATGGCGATGACCTATGAGGTCAGCTCCGATATGATCCGTTCGGCTCAGCTCTGCGAAGACCTGAATCGAAGCCAGGGAGAGTTGCTTGAGAGCGAACGCCGTATGGATCTGGCCAGCCGGGCGGTCGGGCTGGGCATGTGGCTTTGGGACTTGCGTTCGGGTGAGGTCTGGATGTCGCCAGTAGCGCGCTCGCTCTTTGGGGTGCCCCAAGAGACCCCGATGCACATCGATGGCGTGAACACAAAGATTCATCCTGATGACCGCCAGATCGTTCGAGAGGCCATCAAGACGGCTGTGCGCGACCGTGAAGAGTACCACTGCGACTTTCGTATCCAACCTTCCGACACCGAAATGCGCTGGCTTGCCGGCCGGGGACGGGTCGATTTCGCAGCCGATGGGGAACCGCGACACATGCTCGGCGTCTCGATCGACATCACGGCGCGTCGACAGGCCGAGGCAGAAGCGGCCCGACGTCGGGAGGAACTCACGCACCTGTCAAGAGTTACGATGCTGGGTGAACTGGCCGGTTCACTCGCCCACGAGCTGAATCAACCGCTTGCCGCCATCCTGAACAATGCCGAGGCGGCGCGACGCTTCCTGTCGCAGGAAGACACAAATCTGGACGAAGTGCGGGCCATCCTTGATGATATCGTTAGTGATGACAAGCGTGCAGGGGAAGTCATCCGTGGATTGAGGTTGCTCTTAAGAAAGGGAGAGCTCGACAAGCAGCCAACGCAGATTAATAGCGTGATCGGCGAGGTCCTTAAGCTCATGCGAGGCGACCTCCTGAATCGTGGCGTTACCGTTGTCACGTCGCTGGATGACGGACTGCCCATGGTTCTCGTCGACCACGTCCAGATGCAGCAGGTGCTGTTGAATCTGATCACCAACGCCTGCGACGCCATGTGCGATCCAAGGGCGCGCGGCAGGCAGTTGACGATCACCACGCGCTGCGTGGAAAATGAAGAGGTTGTGGTCAGCGTAGTGGATCAGGGGTGTGGCATCGATCCGGAGATGCTCGTACAGGTCTTCGAATCGTTCTACACCACCAAGGACAAGGGAATGGGACTTGGACTTGCGGTGTGTCGCACGATCGTTACCGCTCACGGCGGGAAGCTGTGGGCCCAGAACAATGAAGGCCGAGGCGCCAGCTTTAGTGTTGCGCTGCCGGTTAACGGAAAGACAGGTCACAATGGCAACCAGTGAACCGACCGTGTATGTGGTGGACGATGATTCATCGGTACTTCTGTCGACCGCGCGCCTGTTGCGTTCGGTCGGGTATCGCGTGGCAACTTTCGACTCGGCGACCGAACTGCTCAAGCGGCTCGATCCCTGCGCGCATGGGTGCATCATCCTCGACGTCGCCATGCCTGAGCTAACCGGACTGGAACTACAGGACGCACTGCTCGAGAGCGGGGGGTCGATGCCGATCATCTTCCTTACCGGTCGCGGCGACATCCACATGAGCGTACGCGCCATGAAACAAGGAGCGGTTGACTTCCTGACCAAACCGACCCCCGCAGACGACCTGATCGCGGCGGTTCAGTCGGCGATCGCAAGGGACCGCGCTGGACACCTTGCCCGCACCGAGTTGGCAAATATCCGCAGGCGACTGGCGACGCTGACGCCGCGCGAATATGAGGTGCTCCTGCATGTCGCCGCCGGCAAGCTAAACAAGCAGACGGCCTATGAACTGGGGACCGTCGAAAAGACCATCAAAGTTCACCGCGGACGGGTGATGGAGAAGATGGGCGTGCATTCGGCGGCGGAATTGGCGCTACAGGTTGAACGTGCCGGTCTTGAGGCACCTGCACCGGTGCAAAGAGGTTGGACCAAAGGCCAATTGCACGAGCCGCTGCACAGGTAAGAATAATTGTTCAGTGAAGCCCCAACCCATCATCGTCGCCATCGTGGACGACGAAGAGTCAGTCCGTCGTGCACTGCAACGGCTGCTTGCGTCCTACGGAATCGTTGCGCATGTCTACGGCGAAGGCGAGAAGTTCCTCGCTTCCCTTGATGCGCAAACACCTGACTGCGTGGTACTCGACCTGCACATGCCGGTGATGAGTGGATTCGAAATCCAGCAGCGACTCGCCGACGAGAGCCGAAGCCTCCCCGTCATCGCCATCACCGGCCACGACACACCGGACACACAGGCACGCACGATCGCCTTGGGTGCGATCGCGTACTTGCGTAAGCCCGTTAGTGCCGCACAGATCATGGACGCAATCGGCACGGCGACTTCGGGTGGCCACCGTGCCGTGACACCATGAGAATTCAATCGCTGCCAGAGCGATGGTAGACCAAAGTCCAATTGAATCGACGGTCAAACGGATTATTTTCTGAAGAGGGTCCAGTGGACTGGTCCTAGTTGTCACCAAACCCAGACGGTGAACCCGTCGAAACACAGGAATCGCCATGAACACAATTCGAAAGTATGCCGTTGCCTCTTTGAGCCTCTTGGTCTTGGCCGCGATCGGGTGCAAATCCCCGAATACGGCTGGCGCGGGCTCGGGCGGAGCGTTGGTTGAGACGGAGCAGTCGCAAGAGGCCCGCAAAGCCCTTGCCGATCTGATCGCCAAGACACCCGCCGCCGCCACGCTGTCCAAAGACGCGAAGGCGACACTTGTGTTCCCGCAGGTGGTCAAAGGTGGCTTCATCATCGGCGCACAAGGCGGCGCCGGCTCACTGCTCAAAGGCAATGAATTGGTCGGCTATTACCGAACCGTTGGCGGAAGCTACGGTCTGCAGGCGGGTATTCAGAAGTACGGGTACGTCCTGTTCTTCATGACCGACGATGCATTGAAGTCTCTGGATGAGGCCCGCGGCTGGGAAATCGGCGTTGGACCGACTGTCGTTGTGGTCGATCAGGGCGCTGCCGCAAACTTCACCACCACCACCGCCAAGAGCGATGTCTACGCCTTCATCTTCGACCAGAAAGGGTTGATGGCGGGCCTTGGTCTTCAGGGCACGAAGATTGAAAAAGCGCGCTGAACGTGACGCGCATTCGGTTTGGCCGTCGGCAGCGATCGTCCCACACGTTCCGCCAAACGTGCGAGGTGTCGCTGCTGACGGCAGTCTGCTTGTTGTGATTGGATTGTCCATCCCTCTGAAACACGAGCCGGAGATCGATATGAAACGCAGTTGGAAATCGCCGTGCATCGCATTTGTGGCCGGTGTCGGTCTGTCGTCTATCGGGCTGGCTGATACGCTGGAACTCAAGTCGGGCGCAATCATCCAGGGCAAATTCGTGGGCGGGACCGCAACCACCATTCGCATTGAAGGTGCCAAGGGCGTGCAGGTTTTCCCGATCAGCGAACTGGTCGCGTTGACCTTTACGGGCGAGGCCGCTCCCGCACCGCAGCCTCAGGTGCAAGTGGTCGTCCCGGCGGCACCCGTTGCGTTGACCGTCCCGGCGGGGACCGTGCTGACGATCAAGATGGATTCGCAAGTCAGTTCCGCCGACGCACCGGGCAAAAAGTTCTCCGCCAAGCTCGTTGCAGATCTGACCGCCGACGGACGTGTCGTCGCCAAGGCGGGTACGACCGTCTATGGGCAGGTCGAAGAGGCCGAGAAAGCTGGTCGGATGGCAGGTAAAAGCAAGCTGGCGATGACCCTTACCGGGATCGACAACGCTGGCACGATCCAGCCAATCCTCACCACCAATTTTTCTGAGGCCGGTGCCTCTTCGGGCAAGAAAACCGTCCGAAATGTCGCGGTTGGTGCCGCAATCGGCGGCATCGCCGATGGTAGCGACGGTGCGAAGACCGGTGCCGCGATCGGTGCCGGTGCATCCCTCATTCGCAAGGGTGAGTCGGTGACCGTCCCACCCGGTGCGATCCTCGAGTTTCGCCTGACGCAACCCCTGCAAACCAAATCTGTCTCTTAAATTCAATACGCCTTCTGCCGGAGTGATCTCTCATGCACATGCTCAAGAATCTGTTGATTGTTGTCGTTGCGTCGGCCTGTCTTGTCGCCACCGGTTGCGCCAGCAAGCCAGTGGAGAAACAGCCCATGTCGAATCCTGACAGCATGGGCATCCTGCCGCGCGATTCGCAGGTGCATGCTTACGTTGACGCGATGCGGGAAGACCTCTCCCGCGGCAAGGTCAAGATCATCACCGCGACGATGAGCCTCTCGGCCGATGAAGCCAAGATTTTCTGGCCGATCTACCAGCAGTACGAAGTGGAACTACACGCTTTGGCCGACCGACGCGTGGACGTGATCCAACGTCTCTCGGAAACTAGCCCTGACGCTCGGATCACCGCCGACAGCGCGACCAAGCTGGCGGGTGAATACTTCGCGTTTGAGGCGTCGCGGAATGATCTGCTCAAGAAGTATCACGCCGAGCTATCTAAACAGCTATCGCCCGTCCGGGCCGCACAGTTCGTGCAGATCGAGCACCGCGTCAACACGTTGATCGATCTGCTGATCGCGTCGGAAATCCCGATCCTGCAACCCAAAGCCGCGAATTGATCACAGCCGCGCCTTCGCATGAGTGGCGCGGCGTGGTATGAGTCTTGTAAGCAATCAAACAATGACTTCCGACGCCACCCCGAACCAACGTCGCCGCCTCCGAATCCCACTGATCGTTCGGCTGCTGGCGGTCATCGTACTGGTGTCGGTGGTTCCGTTGCTTTTGCTCAGCCGCATCAGCCTCAATCGTGGTTTGGACACCGTCAACGAGACCGCACAACAGAATCTGCAACTGGTCGCCTCGGTTGCGGCATCGCGCCTGGATCAAATGGTTGCCGACACACAGCGGCTTCAGAAACTGATCGCCCATACAGCATCGGTCAACGAACTTTGCGCAGCAGAACCGAGTGACCGTGTGCGTTATTTGTTTCGGGTGGATGAATGGTTGCGTAACGCGATTGGCGACCAGAGCGAGATTGCCTTGGCGTACGTGGCCGACCGCAACGGTATCTGCCTCGTATCGACTGCACTCGATATGGTCGGCCGCGACTACAAGGCCACTCGGGAGTACATGCGGCAGGCGTTGGCGGGCAACTCGGTCGTCTCTGAGTTGACGGTTGGTATTACCACTGGCGAGCCGGGCGTGTTCTTCGCCGGCCCGGTCAAAGACAATGAGGGCAAGGTGATCGGCGCGGTGGTTCTCAAGCTGCGGGGCGAAGTAATCGATCGGATTTGCGGCGAGGTCAGTGCACAGACACCGCAAGGCTTTGCGATCGTCGTCGATGACCGCGAAGTCATCATTTCCCACCCGCAACGCCAAATGATGTATCGCACGGTCGGCAAACTGTCCACCGAAGCATTGGCAAAGATCGATCCAAAACAGTACGGGCTCACCAAACTCGAATCTGCCGACAAGGAATACATCGCTACCGAGCTTCGCTTGCAGCAGACGCAGGGAAACTTCACGGGTGTTGGTGAGGATGGCACCCCGCGCGTCGCGGGCTATGCCCGGATGAAAAATTTACCGTGGGTGGTCACGATCGTTCAGGCGCGGGCGGCTTTTGAAACCCCGATGCGCGAACTGGAAACGGTGCAGCGTTGGTGGCTGGCCGGGTTGATCGTTGTCGCGATCGCGGGTGCGGCGTGGGTCAGTTTCAGCCTGCTGCGTCCGATTCGATCCCTCCATGACGCCGCCACCAAGGCGGTGGCGGGCGACTGGTCGGCTCGTGCTTCGGTGACACAAAACGATGAACTGGGTGACCTCGGACTGGCGTTTAACCGGATGATCCCTGCCCTACAAGAGCGGGCGAGCATCCAGGAAGATCTTCGCGTCGCCAATGAAGTGCAGGAACGATCACGCATCCACGCCGAGGAACTCAAAGCCGCCGAAGAACGGACGCGGTTGATCCTCGAATCGACCGCCGAAGGCGTCTTTGGCGTCGATACCTACGGCGGAATCACTTTCGTCAACCCGTCCACCTGCCACATGCTTGGGTTTACCGCAGAAGAACTGATCGGCCAGCCATCTCACGCGATCATCCATCACCATCGGGCCGACGGAAGCGATTACCCGGTCGAGCAGTGCCCGATGTACGCCGCCTACAAGCGAGGCGAGATCAGCCGCATTGATGATGAGTTCCTTTGGAAAAAAGACGGCAGCGGCCTTCCGGTGGAGTATGGTGCCCAGCCAATTCGCAAGAACGGCGACATCATCGGGGCGGTCATTAGCTTCACAGATATCACTGAGCGTAAGCGGCAGGAATCCGAACTGCGTCGGCAGCACAGTGCGCTCGAGGCCACCGCCAACGCCATCGCCATTACCGATCGGGCCGGCGTCATCCAGTGGGTGAACCCCGCGTTCGTGCGCCTGACCGGATACAGCCGCGAGGAGGCGGTGGGACAGAACCCGCGCGTGCTGAATTCCGGCGTGCACGACAAGGAGTTCTTCCGCAACATGTGGAAGACCATCCTCACCGGGTCCGTCTGGCATGACACCGTCACCAACAAACGAAAGGATGGATCGCGGTATCAGGAGGAGATGACGATCACCCCGGTGCGGTCGCAGCAAGGCCAGATCACTCACTTCGTCGCGGTCAAGCAGGACATCACCGAGCGCCTTGCTGCCGAACAGAGGTTGCGCGAGACTGAACAGTTCTTCCGCAGTGTGCTGGAACTGGCTCCGGACGGGATGATGGTCGTCGACGCCCAAGGCGTGATCCAACTCGCCAACGCCCAGTGCGAGAAGCTTTTCGGCTATCCACGCAGCGAACTACTCGGCCAAAAGGTCGAGATGCTCGTGCCGATGGAGGCACGGGGTGGGCACGAGGCGTTGCGACGCGGTTTTGTCAACAACCCAACCGGCCGACCGATGGGATCGGGGCGCGAACTGCGCGGGCTTCGCAAAGACGGATCGCAATTTCCGATCGAGATCGGCCTCAGCCCGCTCCCGCCACGATCGGGCGAGGAATCGCGGATTGCGGTATCCATTCGCGATATCACCGAGCGTCGCGACCAGGAAGCCGCCCTCCGCGCCGAGAAACTCAAGGCCGAAGAAGCCACCAAGGCCAAGAGCGCGTTCCTGGCCAATATGAGCCACGAAATCCGCACGCCCATGAACGGCATCATGGGAATGACCGAACTGGCCCTCGACACCGATTTGACGGCCGAGCAGCGGGATTACCTTAACACGGTCAAATCGTCCGCCGACGCACTGTTGTCACTCCTGAACGATATTCTCGATTTCTCCAAGATCGAGGCCGGCCGGATCGAACTGGACCCGATCGAGTTTCTGCTTCGCGACTCGATCAGCGACACGCTCAATCCCCTCGCACTTCGCGCCAGCAGCAAGGGACTTGAATTGGCCTATGACGTCGACCCGGCGGTGCCCGATGCGCTGATCGGAGACGTCTATCGGCTGCGTCAGGTGCTGGTCAATCTGATCGGCAACGCGATTAAATTCACCGAGCGCGGCGAGGTCGTCGTCGCGGTGAAACTGATCGAGCGGAAGGCGGACGACCTGACGCTCAACTTTGCCGTGCGCGATACCGGTATCGGGATCGCGCCGGACGCTGCGGCGAGGCTGTTCAGACCGTTTGAGCAGGCCGAATCGTCCACCACCCGCAAATATGGCGGGACCGGCCTGGGTCTGGCGATCTCAAGGCAGTTGGTCGAACTGATGGGAGGGCAGATCAGGCTCGATAGCGTCCACGGGCAGGGCAGCACGTTCTCGTTCACTGTGAACCTCAAGGCCGGGACCGAGCGTTCGAGGGCGCCGATCGACGATGTGGAGAAGCTATTCAAAGGTAAGACGGCGTTGGTGGTGGATGACAACGAGACCAATCGACGTATTCTGACCGGGATGCTGGCTCACTGGGGCCTGCACTCGGTCGCGGCCGATTCTGCGGCGGCGGCGCTGGCGATGATCGATCGGTCGCGCAACGCAGGCGATGAAATCTCTCTGGTGCTCACCGATCTGCACATGCCCGAAATGGACGGGTTCGAACTCACGCAGACGCTTCGCCAGCGGACAGACGCCCGGACCTTGCCGATCTTCATGCTTACGTCGTCGGCCTCGCCCGGCGACAATGCCCGCTGTGCGGAACTGAAAGTCGCCGCCCGCCTGCTCAAGCCGGTCAAGCAGTCGCTGCTGCTGGACAACATCGTTCGCGTGCTCGCCGGTGCCAATCGCGTCGAAGCCCCGGTTACCGCAGCGGCAACCGATCCGTCAGCCGATGAGTCAAAACGATCTTATCGCGTGCTGCTGGCCGAGGATCAGGAGGTCAATCGTAAGTTTGCGGTACGTCTGCTGGGCAACGCCGGGCACGAAGTGGTGGTCGCGGTGAATGGTCGCGAGGCGGTCGAGAAATGGAAGACCGAGCGAGTGGATTTGATCCTGATGGATCTTCAAATGCCCGAACTCGATGGCCTGGACGCGACCCGCGAAATCCGAGCAACCGAAGCCACGACCGGCGGGCACATCCCGATCATCGCCTTGACCGCCAACGCCATGCAAGGCGACCGAGAAATCTGTCACGCCGCCGGTATGGACGGGTATGTCCCCAAACCTGTCAAGAAGGAGGCGCTCTTCAACGAGATCGCGCGGATCATGAAGGAGTTTGGTCATGGCTGAAACATTTGATGAAGCGGAACTGATGGACCGCCTGGATAACGACGTGGAGTTTCTCGCCGAGACGGTCGAAATGCTGACCGGCGACGGACCGGGGCTGATGTCGCAAATTCGCGGCGCGATTGCCGCCGGTGACAGCGAATCGCTTGGGCGTGTGGCGCACACGCTCAAGGGCATGATTTCAAACTTCTGTGCCACCGCCGCGCAGCATGCGGCACTGGAACTCGAACAGATGGGCAAAAAGGGCGACCTCTCCGCCGCACCCGAAGCGGCGGCCGTTTTGCAGCAGCGGGTTGATGCGTTGATTGCGGAACTGGAGCAGTTTGTGAAAACGAGATCATCATGAGGATCCTGATCGCCGAAGACGAACGCATCACGCGAAGCTCGCTTGCCCGGCAACTGACAGGTTGGGGGCACGAGGTGATCATCGCCGAGGATGGGCAGCAGGCGTGGGACCGATTCTCTGAGCAGGAGATCGATATCGTCCTGACCGACTGGGAAATGCCCCACATCTCCGGCGTCGAACTTGTGCAGCGCATCCGCGCGGCTCGCGACCGGGCATTCGTCTACGTCATCATGCTCACCAGCCGTAGTGACAAGGCGGATCTGGTGCTGGGGATCGAGGCGGGCGCGGATGACTATGTATCCAAACCGTTTGATAAGGAAGAGTTGCGTGTTCGCCTGCTGGCCGGCGAACGGATCGTGCGACTCGAGCGGGCTTTGATCGCTCAGAACAACGACCTCCGCGCCGCCGGCGAGCGTATTCGCCGCGACCTGGACGCCGCCGCACGCGTGCAGCGGGCG
>JBGSMH010000529.1:0-1630 GCA_041740275.1 Phycisphaerae bacterium | reverse complement strand
GCATCGACCACGCCCATGCTCTTGGACGTGTCGAGCATGATCACCACCCGCGCCAGCTTGGGTGTCTGTCGTTGGATTGACAACGTCGGTTGAAACGCCGCCGCCATCAGGGAGAGCAGCGCCAGCAGACGCATGAGCAGCAGAAATCGAAGCCACCGATGCGGTGCGACGTGGGTGGCGCGAGCGTAGCTGATGGCCGCGTGCAGGATCGCCAGCACGCCGCAGGCAAGCACGACCCACGCCATCGCGCTGGATTGCCAAGTCAGTGCCGGCCACATTATTCCACCTCTTTCGGCGGGATCGACCGCTGTGCCAGCATCAGTTCCAGACCCAAAACCGCCATCGCGATCGCCAGTAGCGGAATAGACCATTCGGTCGATCGGCGCGACTGCCCCACCAGATCCTCCAGCGCGTCCGACGACCCGCGCCGAATGCCCGTGCCGCTGAAGATCGAGTCCAATTGACCGTCATCCTGCAATTCGAGGAACGACTCGGTATCGCTGGGCTGCACCAGGTAAGTTGCACCGGCTTGTCCTGTCATTCGAACGGAATATCGACCCGCGATATCCGTATCCGGGTAGATCAGCGTCCCGCTTCCCCCGGCGATCGAGATCGGCACGCGATCGCTGCGCCCATCGGGCCTGACCACGGTGGCGACGCGCTCTTTGGGCGCGATAAAGGTGTGTTCGATCGACGCCCCGGGCGCGACATTGCGCGAAGAGATCGTCGCACTGCCCAGCCAGCGAACCGTCGATTGCATCGTCGGCAGATACAGACTGCTGTAGGGAAAGTTGGACCAGTCTGCATCGAGCGGGGTCGCCATCGCGACGACGCGGCCGCGCCCGAACGATCGAGCCACCATCAGCGGATCACCACTTTGCAGCGTCGCCAGCGCGCTGCCTGATTCGGCCGGTAAAAGTTTTGCCCAGCGCAGCACGCTGATCGGTGGCAGCGGGTCGGGACGACCCGCGTAGAACGAAAAGATCGGGTGCGACGTGCTGATCCCCACCCACCGCACCACATCGTCGGCGGCGGCGCGAAAGGAGTCGATCGACGCAGGTGCCACACCCTCACCATCGCGAAACAAGAGCGTGTTCCATTTTTTCGGGTCGGTTCGCGGGCCCGGCGATAGCAGCAACCCGCCGCCGGAAAAGACAAACTGCTCGATCTGACGCACGCGCCGCTCATCCAACGCGGTCACGTCCGACATCACGATCACCCGGTCCTTATCCCCCTCAATTTCCGGCCAATTTTCCTGGGGATACAGCTTGAATCGAAACGCGTCATCCACCCCCCGCTCCCGACTCACCGCGGCGGGCGTTAGCGCCAGTCGCAGGTAATCGGTATCCCCGGCAAAATCGCGTCGCGACGGTTGATTGACTTGCGACGCCGGTTCTCCGCTGATGACCACCACGCGCATCGGCTCGGCGATGTCGATCGCCAGTTGTCGCGAGTCGTCGGTGGGCATTCCGGATGCGGCGATGGTCGCGGTGATGATGATCGCGCCGGGCTTGCCGAGCCGAACATCGCGCCGAACCACCTCGGTCGCACCGGCGGCTAGATAGAGCTGTGTCGTGTCCAAAACCTTGTCGCCTTCATTGATCGAGAGCGGCAAATCCGTCCGGGGCGT
>JBGSMH010000528.1:0-5989 GCA_041740275.1 Phycisphaerae bacterium | reverse complement strand
ACCAGCGTTCGGGACGAGAGACTGATCGTGGCACCGGTGTCGCGATTGCGGAGCAGCAGGTCTGCCATTCCCGCGATGACGGCCTCGGAGAAATGCCACGTCACCGATCGTACCTGCGATCGGCTGTTCGGGGCAGATGTGCCGGCATTGATAACGGGCGAGCCGACTAGCGTCGGTGCGATCGTATCGAGCGCGCGGACCGTCAGTGAATCAAAGGTTGAGGTATTGATCGCGCTATTGGTGTGACTGGTGACAGCGAGCCCGACGCAGACGGTGCTGGTCATCGCGATCGTGGTGCTGCCGACAAGCCGCCATGTGTTGCCGTCGGCGGATTCATAGGCCTGGAACTGGTTGCCGATCCGGACCATGCGGACCCATACCGGCGCAGCCGACTGGGTACCGGCAACATGTTCACTCTGCCCGCCGATGGCGGGACGGTATTGGAATGCCGAGCCGTTGACACCTGTGACAAACATCGAGGCATGGCGCGCGTTGGCATTGAGGGACTCACGGACCATGACGCCCGCCTTGGCCCAATCGTCGGTGCGGGTGAGGCTATTGACGCGGGCGATGACTTCGAAATCCCCGCTGAAAGTGCGGTGGACGAACCCGAATTGGTCGGCGGTGCCCCAGATGTCGGCACCGGAGGCACTGACGGTCCATGCCCCTTGATGTTCGCCCGCCCCGCCGCCGATTGCGACGCTGCCGATGTCGGCGTGCTGCCACGGTGCGGGAATGCTCTGGAGATTAACAGTCGCGGTATTGGAATAAGGCGAATCGTCAAACGCGTGGGTCGCGCGAACGCGGAAACGCGTATTAAGACCCGGCGTGACCGACGCAACGGTGTAACTGGTGGTATTGGTGGTCAGGGTGGCGATAGGGGTGAAATTGACGCCGTCTATTGATTGTTCGACAACGAAACCGGATTCGCGGTTGCAGTTGTCGTTCCAGCGAAGTTCGACCCCGCCGCTGGTATTGGCGGTGACGGTGAGGTCGGTCGGGGTGATCGCGCCGGTACGCATCATGGTGATCTTGGCGAGCAAATCGTCCTCGACGAAGACGAGGTATTCACCGTTGGCGCGTCGGTAGGCGGAGATGGGCAGAACGGTGTCGAGCCACCCGCCGTACCCACCTATTTCCGGGCCGCGTGGCATTTCCATCACACGCGCGCCGGTTCGAGTGTCGTAGGCAAGGATCGTCCCGCTGGCAACCATCCCGACGAAGACTCGGTTGCCCGCGACGGCGATCGACTTGGTAAGAATTGGGTCACCGATTTCGGGGGCCGCGTCGTACGGGAGAGGAATTCGCCAGGCGATCGTTCGGCTGCCGCTCCAGTTGTTGAATCGGATCAATTCTGATCCAGCCACGCCCCAGTCGCCCACCGTGCGGGGACGTTGCGGCGTGTACCCGCTGACGTACATCGTATCGGTCGGCGCGTCATAGATCGCCCGTCCGAGGATGTTTAACGGCGATGCCCCATATGTCTGGACTGAATTTGAAAAAAGCGGTGCGCCGTTCGCGTGGAAACCCGTAAAGCTATACTTGCGGATACCGGTGTAATATCCCGTGCCCCAGACCGTGCCGTTTTGATCGACTGAAAAGCCAAAGCCGTCTTCACGGATGCCGAGACTGAGGAGTTGGTCTTCACTGGTCTGCCGGATGCCATCGCCATTGAGGTCGCGCCAGATGAACGTCTGCGTGCGCCCGGCCCAGGTTCCGGGTGCCTCGACAATAGCTGCGGTATGGATCGCGACCTCAGACCCATCAACAAAGCGGTAGATGTCTAGGTTCATACCCCCCTGGCCGGTGACGTAGAGCAGTTTTTGCCCGTTGACCCGCTGCATCAGCACGCTCGACCCACCACCGCTGAGGCGGGTGTCGTCGATGTTGATGCCTTCGACTGCGGTGCGTCCGACCCATGTGTACTCCTGTCCGTTGGACTTGGAATAATCCATGACAAAACGCTCGTCCTTGGTGAAGATTTCGAGTCCGTCCGAGGCCGGATCAACAACGGCGCTATCGACGAACTGCAGGCCGTGGATTTCCCAATTCAGTTGTTTCGCGGGGGAGATGCTGCGGATGACGGCACCGAGTCCGATATGGGAGAATTCGACCGTCATCCCCTGGAAACCGACATAAATGTTGCCTGCGGCATCGACTCCGACGCCGGAGGGATTATCGAACTTGGTCGGTGTGACCCGCCCGGGGATGCCGCTGCTCATGCCACCATCGTCGCCGAGCGTACCGGCGAGCGTGGGTTGAGACTGGATGTTGTAAAAGAGAATCTGCTGGCGCGGCCCGTCCTCGGCGACAAGGAGTTGGCCGGTAACCGGGTGATAGGCGATCGACGTCGGCTTGACGACATCGGTGATCTCCGGCGACAGCTTCACACCGGCCTTGGTGTATTTGAGGATCTTTGCGGGGTTGCTGGCGTTGCTCTTGGAGATGATCCACAGATTGCCCGATCCGTCTTCACTGATCTGACCGGGCCGGGTGACACTCAGCGTCCGCAGCAGGCTCATCGACGTCTTGTTATAGACCAGTACCCGGTTGTTTTCCTCGTCACTGACGAAAAGCTCATTGCCGGAGGCCCAGATGCCCGACAGTTGGCTACCGTTGGTTTTGACAACGAGCATACTGTCGTCGTATCCGCTCCCGCCGGTGAACGGGGCGGGTCGCATGGTGGCGCGGGAGTAGCGTCGGACGGCGTGCCAATACTCGCCTGCGGAAGGATACCCCTCGGCGTCCCAGGTGAGGTAAGCCTGCCCCATCGTCAGGTAGATGTAGTTGCTGTCAGCGACGACTGCCCATCCGCCTCCCCGACCCCAGCCGTGCAGGTCATCGGCACCACCGATGTTCTGTGCGTTGCGGTAAACGCCCGCCTCATGGCCGGCCTCGTCCCAGGGGCTGTTGGTGAAGATTGTCCCGTCGGAGGCGACGTAGAAACCCTTAAAATCGTTTTGGACCCATTGTCCGGCACCGTTGAATGAATTGCCGATCCACGACGTGTCATAGCCCCATTGAGGCGTGGAGATGCGGACGTTATCGAACACCGCAGTCGCCTGTGTGCTGCCGTTATTGCCCGAGACCGCCAGTCCGACATAGATTGTCTGGCCAAGGGTTACGTTCTTACCCCAGGCAGCCAGCCAGGTCTGTCCGTCGGTCGAATAGTAGCCCGTAAGCGTCGATCCTTTGCGAACGAGTTTGAGCCAGATGTTCGAAGTTGGTTGGCCACCTAACCATGAGCCTTCAACGTTTGCACTGGTTTGGGTCCGCACAAGACTGAAGAGCCCGGACGATCCATAGGAATAGAGACCCGAACCCACGCTGCCGCCGGCCAGCGAACTTCGGATCATCAGTCCCGCTACCGTGCCGGTCGCGCTTTTACTAACGACCCTCGCGACGACTTCGCCATCCCCACTGAGGGTTTGGTAAGCGAGATGTCCGCTGTCGAAGCCTTCTGCCAACGAGTTGCCGGAACCACGGACGGTGTATCGGCCGGTCGCACCATCGTAATCAAACTCGCCGGTGCCGGACCCGACGTTGCCCGCGACCAGGCTATACAATCGCGTCTGCGGGATAGTCTGCTGCAGCTGGCTGGCACTCGACCACCGGAGCGAAATGCCCGCGTCGCCTGCCGTCTCGCGGTATTCGAGTCGCAGGTCGTATTTCTGCCCGGCGGTCAGAGAAATATTTCCGCTGAAGGTCTGCGAACCTTCGGCAGTCCACTGATTGATCAACTGCTGGTTATTCACCCACAGTCGCACGCCCCCATTCGCCTGCACGGTGAACGTGTACGATTGCGAGTAAACCGCCTCGACCCGACCCGTCCATCGCGCTGAAAACGCGTCGGCAGGCAAGGCGTTGTGAGGTGAGCCGCGCCCCCAATCAAATTGCACAGCCGCATCCTGCTGGCCGACGGGCGTTCCGGTCAGATCGGCAGTCGGGTAATACTGTCCGAGCAAGCCGTCGCCGCTGAGCAGACGGCGGGGTTCAAGGCTTTCAATCAATGGGGGCGCATTTTCTCCGTGCGTAATCATGGTGCATGTCTCCTGATGCCCCCTGATGAACTACTTCTTAACGGCGGCGGCGACCGGCGCAGAGCGAGAGCAGGCCGAATAGCGCGGTCGCGGCTGCGGGCTCGGGAACGGGGGTCACTTCGAATGATCCGGCGACAAAATTGAGTGCGACCGGCGATACGTCCGAGAGGACCACCATCGTTGCGCCAAAATCGGTGTCGACCGAGTAAAGACCCGGCGTGGACGCCTCGACCCACAATGAACCGATGCGGACGTCTCTGCCGTCGGCGGGAATGCCTTGCTCGCCAACAAAACCCGCGACGAACGACAGGTCGGCAAACCCGGGTGTGTGACCATCAGAGAAAACCGCATCCAAGGGTAGCGATAGCAATGACGAGAACGTCGCGTCGGCGGTGAAATCGGTCCCGGTTGCGATTCGCAGCGGTGACGATGCGACGCTAAGCCCGCCAAAATCAAGATCGACGCCTTCGACCGATCGGGGTGGTGCGATGTCGTTATCGGTGATTTGCCGCAGCCAGACGTTGATTTCCAGCGGTGTGCCAGCCATGACGGTGGCCGATGCAGGCTCGACCGAGAGGGTCGCAGTTACACTTCCAAACGCGGCGGCGGACGCGAGTCCGGCCGCCGCCAGTCCCATAACAACATGTTTCATCGCTCACTCCTCCCGCGTCGCGTCGTCGTCACCGAGACTTCACCTGAAGCTATCGATGAACCGCAATTTGGGTCGAAATTTCCGCTTTGTTTTTCCTGTTTCACGTCGAGTAGACGGAATCGCCGAACAGACTCTACCCGCCGTTCGGAAAATTGCCAAGCGAAAAATGGCGATTTGCTCCATTTTCACTCTATGACCCGATTTTTTCAATTTTGTCCGCTAGAACCTCTTCCTATTCAATCGCATCCTATCTGTCTAACCGTCCTAAGCGCCGCGATTTTACGAGCAATCAGAATTTCAATGTTGCTTTTGACCCATTCTTGGGTTACAAGAAACATGGCGATAGGAGAGAGCGGAGTTCATAGCGAGTCGGTACTTGCGGCACCCCCACCCCTCTCATCGACAAAAACTCAATAGAGGACCCACCCATGCAGACCCGCACCCTTCTGATTCCCGGACTCCTCCTCTCAGCAGCGACCGCGCCCGTGCTGGCGCAGTCAACAGTTGACGGGACGTTCAATTTGACCGGTGGCGGCTCGATGCCGTACCGCGTCTTCCTGCCCGAATCGTACACCCCGTCGGCAAACCTCCCGGTCGTTCTGTACCTGCATAGTGCCGCAGAACGCGGATCGTCGGTCAACGATGTTTTCTCCAACAACTATGGCGGCTTTACCTGGACCAACGACTGGGTCGGGCATCTGGTCAATGAAACCCAGACCGGCGACCACCAGGCGATTCTGGTCATGCCCCAATCGGGATTGGGCAATGTCTGGAACAGCATGACCGCTGGCGACAATTGGGGCGTCGGCAACTACGATAACGCGACTCAAAACGCCCACCCGATCACCAAGCAACTGCAAGGCGCAGTCGATATCGTCGGGAACGTGCTGAACACATACAGCACCAACGAGAACCGCGTGTATGTGACCGGCCCGTCGATGGGTGGTTTTGGAACATGGGACGCATTGGCGCGATTCCCCCAGATTTTCGCCGCCGCCGCACCGCTCGCTGGCGGCGGGAACTACCAAGCCGCGGCAACTACGTTCGCCAACAAGCCCGTCTGGATGTTCCACGGTGCGGTTGATGGATTGATTTCGCCCAGCAACAGCGATCAGCTAAACCAAGCCATGAAAAACGGCGGTGGGAGCCCGATCTATTCGCGGATCCCCAACGAGGGTCACGGCGGGTTCGACCTGTTCTACACCCCGGACTACTACACGACCGTCACCCCGTCGGCCAACACCGGGCTGGGCTCCGATCTGTATGAATGGATGTTCGCCCAATCACTGGAGAATCA
>JBGSMH010000527.1:0-2571 GCA_041740275.1 Phycisphaerae bacterium | reverse complement strand
TCTCGCCTTCATTGACGACAATGATCTTCGACCCATCCGGCGTGAACGTGACGCTATCGGGGTGATAGCCGACATCGGTGCTGCCGATGACGGCACCGGTGGCGAGATTGAAGAAACCGACTTTGCCGACGGTCGTGGTGTTGGCGGTGGGGATGAGGGTCGCGACACCGAAGCGGCCGGTCGGGTCGACCTTCACGCTGCTGAGGCTGAGCAGGTTGGCGGCCGAACCACCAAAAACGGTTGAAAAATCAACGGTCCCGGCGGCGGTCGGGTTGGCGGGGTTCGAGGCGTCAAAAACGTTGATTCGGTGGACACCGCCGCCTGAGCTGGTGACGAACAGTTTCTTGGTAATCGAATCGAACGACACGATTTCGCCGGCGCTGGTCCCGCCGGGCTGATTGGCATCGATGTTCTTCAGCAGAGTCATCGCATCTGCTTTTGCAAAAGAGCTAACCAGAAGCCCTGAGGCGACCGAAGCCGCCGCAAGGACAATTAAAGATTGACGCATATGTTTCCCTCTCACTTTGACGTGAAAAAAATGAACTGCCAACGGACACGCGCCCGTGCTGGAGGGTAGATAACCGTCGATTGTTGGCGTTTGGTGAGCATTGCGCTTGAGTCTGGTTTATGTGAATTCAGTCAAACCTGTTCAAGCACGGCTCGTCCGCCCCCTACCGCCAGCGAAATCCCAGCACATACGGCACGGGTCGCTCGATCGCAATCGGTAACGGCAAGGTGCTGCCATCGGATGGGGTATTGAGGACTTTGTATTTGTCGCCATCTGGCGATGGGCGTTTGGCGACCAGCGTGGTGCTCCCCCCGCCATCCAGATTGATCGCCGCGACGCAGCCGAGGTCGGCCATCTTCTTGGCCAATTCGGCAACGGTCATCCCATCGCTCCAACCCTCGCGCCTTCCGTCAATAACAAACAGGACCAGCGTTTTGCCTTCATCCTTGATCCCCACCGACACCCGCGGGGCGCGATTTTCGGCATTGAGCTTGTCCATCGGCTTGCCGTTTTCGACGATCTGCTGATTACCCGAGACGATGGTGTGGGCGTTTTCCGGGATCTTGTCCATGGGGACGATCGAGGCGCGATTGTTCTTGTCAAAAACGATCGGCACGCCCTCGCGGCGGGTGGTCAGCACCTTGCCGGCGTCCATCACCAACCCCACGCTGCTGGCGAAGTCCCCGGCCTGATACTTGAGCGGCGACTTGTCGTGATCGCGATTGTTCATGAAAAAAACCGTGTTGACCGCCAGATCAAAGTCGCAGTTTTTGGCGATCTGGCTGGTGGGCGTGAGGATCGTTTCCCATGTGCCCGGCCCGTCCGGGTCGGGCCCGCCGGTGCCGATCGCGACCTGCAATTTGGGGTCGGTCAGATCGATCTGGACAATCCACCCCTCCCACCGCTGCGGTTCTTCGGCGGTGAATCGCTCCAATTTATAGGACGTCGCCTGCGTGGTTGATGGCGTCGTCGATTGCGTCGTCTGGACTTCGGCCAACGCTTGCCCGCACGAAACGAGTATCGCAATCAGACAAATCAGAGATCGAAGGATCGGCATAGTACCGGAGCATACCACATGGAATGCCCCGCAGAAGATTCCCAATTTGACGCACATTTCGCCCCTAACCATCGCGAATCCCCTTGACGATCCGACCTGCCAAATATCCGGTGGTAGGTTTGGGCATACCTTTTACCGGGAGACGCACATGCCCAGTTCACTCTTTGAGTTGTTCCAAATCACCGTCGATTCGGTCGGCACGGTTCTGCACTCGCACACCGCCGCGCTGCTGATCATCGCTGGCTATCTGTTGATTAACGTGCTGGCCTATTTCCTCACCAAAGGCCGGGAGTTTACCTTCGCCGGATGGACCGGGGCGTTGCTGTTGATCCCGTTTATCAAGTGGTAGGCGCTGATTGTCGGTTGCTTCGGCGAATCGACGTCACTATCGTCGTGTCATGCTATCGCCGCAGGATATTTCCGATCGGATCGTGGCGCGGTTCGGGACAACGGTTGTCCACGAATCACTCGCCCACGGCGCCCACCCACGCATCCACATCGCACCGGACCATTGGCGGGCGGTCGCGACTTTCCTGCGAGATGAGCCGGACCTCGCGTTTGATTGGCTTTCGTGCCTGAGCGGCCTGGATTATGTCGCCGACGATCAGTTTGCGGTGGTGGTCGATCTGTGGAGTACGACCCACGGCCACCGCTTTGCCGTGAAAATCTTCACCCCCCGCACCCAGCCTGCCGTCCCCAGCGTCGCCGACCTCTGGCCGGCGGCGAATTGGCATGAGCGCGAGGCGTTTGATCTGTTGGGTATCCAATTCACCAATCACCCCGACCCCCGGCGAATCCTGCTCGCCGACGATTGGGTCGGCCACCCGCTCCGCAAAGACTACGTCTTCCCCCGCCAAGTCAACGGCATCCCCGGCAGCGTCGAACTCGACTGGCAGCAGAAGCGGTGAGTAGCGTCCTCACTCACACCTGACTCACCCTTTCAGCCCCGATCAGCGACTCATAAATCTCCTCCATCGCCTGCGGCTGGATGCGGACATTTCCGACG
>JBGSMH010000526.1:0-2094 GCA_041740275.1 Phycisphaerae bacterium | reverse complement strand
GCAGACGATCGGCGTTGCGTCGTCATCAACAATCGCCATCACCGCCAGCAATTCCGGCTTACTTCCGGCCTCAAGGCCGAACTTGTGCGCTTTGCCGAAATGGTGGATTTCCTCCACCACATGCCGCTGCTGATTGACCTTGATCGGGTACAGGCACTGATACGCGCCTTTGAAGTCGTGATCCTTGATCGCCTTGTCGAAAGCATCATGGATGCGATCGACGCGGTGTTTCAAAATATCCGTAAACCGGATCAGGATCGGCGCGGCGATATCGCGCGAGCGAAGGTCATCGACCAGCTTTTTCAGGTCGATCGACTTGGCTTTTTCACCGGTCGGGTGAACCTGCACGTTGCCGTCGGCATTGATCGAGAAATATTCCTGACCCCACCCATTGATGTTGTAGAGTCTGGCCGACTCTTCGACGGACCAGTCGCTGGCCGTAAAGGTGTGGGGGTTGGCGTTCGGCTTTGTGCCATTGCTGGTGCGACTGCGTTCGATCAAAGGCGCGTCAAATGGGTTCACCGCTGCGGATGTGGTCATCGTCTATTAACCTCGGGTCAAAGTCGTCGCGAAAAACGATTCACGACATGCGCCAATCGTATCTTATTGACGCCAAAGTCAAACGGATCACACGAATAAATTATCTGGAGGCTAAAAGTTGCCCGATCGAGGCGAATCGTCGATAGTATTTGTTACGGACTTTGACTGGAAACGGATCGACCATGCCTGAAAAAGAACTTCGCGCCAAATACGGCGGCAAACTGCCCAAAGCCCTCAACCGCGCGATGCGCGCCGAACTGCCCGAAGGCAATGTCGCGCTGGATACCCTCACCCAACTGGCCGGCCCGGCGATGCAGTCGGGATGGGTGACGCCCAACGGAAGCTCCACCCCCGAAGCGATGGCGTATTTCAAGCACAAAAAGCGCGTTGATGAGCTGGAAAACAAGATCCGCAAGCTCTACGACATCCCCATCGAAGAGCCGCGTCGCACGCCCAAACCCGGCAAGCCCAGGAAACGAAAGGGCGGAAAGTGAGTTGGGCATGTGGCTTCGCGGGATTGCGATCGTTCTGATGCTGGCCGGGGGCGTTTTCGTCTTTTTGGCGTTTTATCAGTACGTCGGGATGATTCAGGTCGAGGGCGCGACCACACCTGACGCCGCGATCCAGAACATCCGCACCTACGTCATCGCCGCCGCCGTCTGTTTGATCCCGGCAGAGGGGCTTCGCAGGTTTCTGATGTATCGGCGCCGACGAAGTGAATAGGCGAGACGCCAGATTCCCCTACGAACCACGAGCCACTTCTTACATTCCCGACAATCTCCCAAAAAACCCATCCACAATCCGATTCGCCTTCTCCTGATCGATCAGCCCAGTTTTATACGTACAACAGAGCGTAAACCGCCCGGCCAGCGTGGTGGGGGTGAAAACGATCGGCATCATCGGGCCCGTCGGACTGATGCGGTGATAGCCGGTCACGATCTGGGGCGACAAACCCGCCAGCCAACTCCCGGCGAGGTTCACATTGCTGATCCCGCCCGACAATGGCAGCCGTTTGCGATAGAAATCCAGCAGCGACTGGGTCGATAGTCGCCTTGCCAGCGCCAGCCCGATCCCCATCCGCAACTGCGATGCCTCGGCGGCATGTAGATGATTCTGCGATAGCCGCAGGTTCCTGGCGCGGCTGATCGTGGCGTCCATGTCGTCAAGGTCGCCACGGGTGAACGGGCTGACCGTAAACCCCAGAAACAGCCCGAAAACCCGATCCGACAGGTGACGCGCCCGCGACCGCAAATCGACAATCGTTCCCATCGCCAGATCCGGTCTGCGACGAGTGGGTCGGTTCGGTCCGAACTCGGCACACGCGTGCGTCGCGGCAGCGAGCAAAACATCCCCCACAGTCGCGCCCTGCGCCCGGGCACGCTCCTTCACCCGCTCGATCAGGTCCGATTCATGCGATCGCACGATCGTCGCGACGTGTTGATCGGTCACCAGCGATTCGACCCGGCGCATGTCTTTCATCGTGCGAGCGAAGCCGAGTAACCCCGCTGATTGAGATATGACCGACCATTTACTGCCCGCAGGGGAGAACCGATT
>JBGSMH010000525.1:0-2090 GCA_041740275.1 Phycisphaerae bacterium | reverse complement strand
CCCCGCTTCCACCCTCCCCTTGCCGATTGGCTTGCGGCTCCAGTCCAGGAACGTGTAGGTCATGCCTGTTAGTGCCGGTGATTCGACCACCGCACCCACGCGTGCCACCAGCACGGGCAGTTTGCCTTGCACGTTGGATTCGCCTTCAGCACCGAGTCTGAAACCGCTGTTAAAACTGGTGCTGACGATCGACAGCGACAGCTCGGCGGATTGTTCGATCGGTTTTCCGTCGTGCGAATACAGGCCGAACGCGATGTACTTCTCGTCATCCAGCACCGGGCTGAAAATGCCCGGCGGGTTGTGGATCGACACCTCGCTGAACGTCACCGGCGCATTCTTGAATTCGACTTTGGCACCGGCACGCGCCAGCAGCCCCGTCCAGAAAACCGCCGCCTTGGAATCCATGCGAAGATTGCCTTGTTTCCAATCGAATGTGATCTGCGGCGTGGGTGTGTAGGGGTTGTGGGTGTGACGGTCTGAAAACGAGACGACCGGCCCGGTGACTTTATCGTCGGGTTGATCGGGGTCGATCGCGATACGTACGCCGTGCTGATAGGTGGTGTAGAGCATGTCCAGCCCGCTCATGCCGTAGCTGCCCGCGTAGTCCATCGACGCCGGGTCGTACAACGATCGGCGGCCGTAGGTGAAGACGGTGGGGTTGGGTGCGGGTTTGAACGCCTGACTTCTAAACCCATACGCTGCGGCTCGCATCATGGCGTTTTGAATCTCGTCATAGGTGTAGTGATAGCCCTGGGGGTGTTTGCCCGTCGTCACATCGAGGAGCTTTTCAAAATGCCGCTCGTTCTGGCCGGCGTCGTTCTCGGTGCCGCCACCGAAGTAATGCCAACTCACCCAGTCCCAATCCTGGATCGACGCCAACGCCGCGATCCGTAGCGGAAAATCCGCCCGGTACTTAGCCGGTTGCTGGATCTGCGTTTCATACACCAGGTACGGCTTACCCGCGACGCGGTTGTGTTCCAGCCATGGCACGCCCTGACTGATGCCCGGAGGTTTGAGCAACCAGTTAACCCACCGTGTATCGGGGACGTTGGCGCTGATCCGCTCGGCATCCTGCATCGCCAGCGCCAGCGCCTTACGCTGAGGCGAGAGGGTCTGCGAATCCTGCATCGCTTTGTCCATCCGCGTTTTGGCATCCGGGCCCCACCCGTTGAGGTACGCATCATGTGCCACTGCGTCGGCATGCTGGTGCAGGTACTGACTCTGAATCTCGTAGCCGATGCCCGTGTCGAAGATCATCGGACTCAGCGATGTGCTGCGGCCCAGCGGCTTGATCGCTTCCCGCTCGCGTAGCTTGTGAGCGATCTGAATCTGCATGAAAAACTCAAGCACGTCCGCACCCCGCTGCGGCTGAAAATCGTCGCGTGAATATTCCTGCTCCAGACTCGCCAGTGTGTCGGCGGCGTGTTGCGAACCGTCGTTGATGCTGATCGCGGTGCGCATTCGACCCGCCATCGGTGCCAGAAGGATGGTGCCGGTCGCCAACTTTTCGCCCGGCAGGAGAGAACCCCACGCCTTGGCAAGGGCGTCGTCGGTGCGGTACTTTTTCAGGAGATACGCGTTCCACTTTTCGAGCAGTTGATTGCGAAAAAACGGGTGCAGCGACTGCCACTGCCCGCCGACCATTTTGCGCATCCACCACTCTTCGTTGCTCAGTTCCCAAACCGCAAAAGTCGGTTCATCCGCCCACTTCAGGCCGGTGTGGCGATTCAGGTGATTGGCGACGTTCTGCATCCGGTTAATCGCAATTAGTTCGAGTCGTGGATCCCAGGTGCGGGCGATATTGATCGCCAGTCTCCAGTCGCCGGTGACTTTGCCTTGCGCATTGGTCGGACGCATCGCCGCGACGGCTTGACGCCAGGCGTCGCGGGTCGCGGGGTCGTCGATCACGTCCACATCGTCCGGCGAGACCGTCCCCACCGCGCCGTTCATCCCCGCCAGCCAGATGCGCATGCCCCGCGCCTTGGCTTGAGCGATGAAATAGTCCACATCGTCCGCATGCGACCCATCCCCGAGGGTGTAATCTTGCGGCGTAGCAAACCCCCGCCACAGTCGAAAACCGTTTAACCCCA
>JBGSMH010000524.1:0-1847 GCA_041740275.1 Phycisphaerae bacterium | reverse complement strand
GTCACCGGGTGCTCGACCTGAATACGGGCATTGACTTCCAGCAGGTAAAAATCCTTCTTCTCATCGACGATATATTCGACCGTCCCTGCGTTGTAATAGCCCGCCGCCTTGACCAGGCGGACAGCGCTGTTACAGAGGCTTTCGCGGGTCTTTTGATCGAGAATGGGTGAAGGCGATTCCTCGACCAGCTTCTGGTGTCGCCGCTGCATCGTGCAATCGCGTTCCCACAGATGCACGGCATTGCCGTGCTGGTCGGCGATCACCTGTACCTCGACGTGGCGACCAAACTGGATGTATTTTTCAATGAAAACGGTGCTGTTCTTAAACGCCTTTTCCGCTTCCAGCCGCGCCTGATTAATGCCAGCGCGGAGGCTGACTTCATTGCTGGCAACACGCATCCCGCGCCCGCCACCCCCGGCGGCGGCTTTGATGATCACGGGGTAGCCGATTTCGCGACACAGTTTGACCGCTGTATCTTCCTCTTCGACTTCGCCTTCGGAACCCGGGACGGTCGGCACTTTGGCTTTTCTTGCCAGGCGTTTGCACGCGACCTTGTCCCCAATAGCCGCCAACGCGTCGACGGGCGGGCCGATGAACTCGATCTTTCAGGATCGGCAGACCTCGGCAAAGTGGGCGTTTTCTGCCAAAAATCCGTAACCCGGATGAATCGCCTCGACGTCGCTCACCTCGGCGGCGGCGATGATGCGGGGGATGTTCAGATACGAGTCCGCCGCCGGGCCTTCACCGATGCAGATCGCCTCGTCTGCCAGCTTCAGATACGCCGCATCCTTGTCTGCCGTCGAATAGACGCAAACCGTGCGCACGCCCAGCTCTTTACAAGCCCGTATCACACGAAGGGCGATTTCACCGCGATTGGCAATGAGGATTTTTTGAAACATGAGAGATTGGTTGACCGTTTCCGGGCTGATCGTTGAGGAATAGAACGGGATACACAACGCTGGTCGCCATCAACGATCAACCAGCCTCCATCAACTCTGGCTAAACCGGCTTGACCAGGAACAGCACCTGCCCAAACTCCACCGGCTTGCCATCCTCGGCCACCACCTTGGCGATCGTGCCCTTGGTCTCGGCCTTGATGTTATTGAACACTTTCATCGCCTCGATAATGCAGACATCGCTGTCTTCATTGACGATCGAACCGACGCTGACGAAGTTTTTCGCGTCTGGATTGGGTCGGGCATAAAACGTGCCGACCATCGGGCTTTTGATCGCGACCAGACCGGCGTCGTCACTGACCACCGCCGCAGGTGCGGGGGATGCCGCTGATGGGGTTTGTGCGACAGGTTGAGGCGTTGCCGGTGCCGGGGCATAGGCTTGCACCAACTCCGCGCCGCGTTTCAGAACCACCCGTTTATCGCCATCACGCAGATCGACGGTGTTCAGGTCGTTGGCGCTCATCAATTTGACAAGCTCGCCGAGCATGTCCAGATCCATCGGGCTGCTGACGCCTTTGCTGACGATGTTTCGCGTCGCCGCGGTTTTGGAAGCGGTCTTGGGGGATTGGGTGGCCGGTATCTTCGATTTCTTTTTCAAGGCAATTGCCCTCGGGGCTGTCATGGGTACCCCAACAGGTGGGGGCGTTCAAATGAAGCCCGATACGATACAAGACAGCCTATCGCGGGTCAAAAGACTGCCTGATCCATGTCAAACGCCGGTCTCTAAAATGAAAAGAGCTCACGATGACACGAAGGTGTCACGAAGAATCACGAAGGAATACATTATCTGCAGTCCGATCTGCGTTTGGCTGCGTTCATCTGCGGTTCCACCGCATTTCTCATTGTCAGTCCGAGTCGGCGGGCTATACTCCCGCCGAATCCACATGGTTA
>JBGSMH010000523.1:0-2122 GCA_041740275.1 Phycisphaerae bacterium | reverse complement strand
CTTCAGCGCGTAACAGTTGAGCCGCAAAGACTTTAGCCCGATGGCTCGGTTCTGCAACGTTTCCCGGTACTTGATCGGATGGACGATTCTTCGCCGGTTCTGCGATCGGGCAATTTCCTGTAATGCCTGGACGGGCGATCGCGACTATAATGATGTCGCGGCATGATGGATCGTGTCGCCGCCGGCGGTCGGAAGCAGTACGCCAAGTCCTTAGCAGTTTGAGTATTCGATGCGGTCTGGCCATTCTTTGCGGTGTGTTGCGGTTGAATCTCTCGAAGCGCGTCGCTTGCTCGCGTTCGAGAACTGGGGCGATGCCGAACGACTAATTCGTCTGCCCGACGCGATTGACGCTTACAGCAACCTTACCGGTGCGGGGCAAACGATTGCGGTCATTGATTCGGGCATTAATTACAGTCATCCCGGTCTTGGGGGTGGCTTTGGATCACAATACAAGGTCATTGGCGGGTATGACTTCGTCGATAACGACGGCGACCCCTTCGATACCTTCGGACACGGCACAGAAGTCGCCGGAATCCTCGCCGCCGACACCTATCTGGCGGATGGCCTTTTGCATCGCGGCGTCGCACCGGACGCAAAACTCGTCGCACTTCGCGTCGATGGTGATGGAAACTCGCCCGTGCCCGACTCGCGCATCGAAGACGCCTTGAAATGGGTCATCCAAAGACGCGTTGATTTTGGCATCACCGTCGTCAATATCTCGTACGGCACCGGGCACTTTGACGAATCCACCGTCAGCAGCATCTATGGGGACGAAATCCTGGCCCTGACCGATGCCGGTGTCTCCATCGTCGCCGCCAGCGGCAACGGTGGCATCAGCGACGGACCGGGGATCGATACGCCAGCGTCGGATCCCAATGTCATCAGTGTCGGATCGGTCGATGGATCAGACCGCATCTCCAGCTTCTCGGAGCGCGGAGCGGTGCTGGATCTGCTGGCACCCGGCGAGTTTGTTTACACCACGCTTTTGGACGGAAGTCACGGCGTGGTCGATGGGACAAGCTTCGCCGCACCTTATGTCGCCGGAACCGTCGCGCTGATGCGGACGTTCGACCCTACTCTCAAGCCCGGCGATGTTCAGTCCATCCTCGCTTCCAGCGGCGTACTGAACTTTGACGGGGATAGCGAAGACGCGCCCGTCACCGAACTGACTTTTCCGCGAATGGATGTTCTGTCGGCATTGGAACTGACCCGCGCCCGCATCGACGCCCCGCCGCTCGAACAGGCGTTGTTTGGGCAGTACGGCAACGGCAATACGATGGCGATTGACCGCTTCGGTGTCACTCACTTCACCTATTACGACTCGCTCGCCCAGACCATGCGCTACAGCACACGCTCGGTTTCCGGCGTATGGTCCAAACTGCAGACAATTGATAACTCACTCCCCTTCCAAGGCTACTACTTATCGATGTCGGTCGATCAGTGGGGCCGTCCTGCGGTGGCATACTTCGATGGCACGCACGGCGATCTGAAATACGCGCATTTCGATGGCGTTCGATGGGCCGTCGAAAGTGTCGATGTGAAGAACTCTACAGGGCTGTATCCGTCACTCGTTTTTGATTCAAATCAAAATCCGGTCATCAGCTATTACCGCAAGACTACTGGCGATCTTCGCGTCGCTCGCCGGGATGAGTTGGGACAATGGGATGTTATTGCGGTCGATACGCAAGGCGATGTCGGCCGCGACACGTCGATCGCGATCGACACGCAGGGTCGGATCGGGATCGGCTATGCCGATTCCAGTACCGGGTACCTGAAATACGCAATCCTTGGTCGAGGAAGCCAGGCGACATGGGCGCACACCACGGTGGATAAGTCGTTGGCGGGCGTGTCATTCATCTCCACGCGGTTCGACGAATATGATAATCCCCTGATCAGCTACTACGACTCAAATCCTGCCGATCTGAAGATCGCCCGATTTGCCTCCCGGCGATGGACGACCGACGTCATCGCCTCCAGAGGCGGGACGGGGCTGTTTTCCAATATTTTCATCGACTCTGAGCAGAAAGTGAATGTCGTCTACTTCGACAAGCGTGCCAACAGCGTCATGCTCGCCAAAGGCGATATCGGTTCATGGCAGCTAAACCGCCTCCACGGCAACGCC
>JBGSMH010000522.1:0-9067 GCA_041740275.1 Phycisphaerae bacterium | reverse complement strand
GATCTATCAGATGCTGAAATCGCACTTGAAAACGGAGCATTGTCAGTTGGCGAGTGTGACGGTGTGGGAGACGCCCAAGACGTATGCCGAGTACGCGGAGTAGGGCATGGACTTTCTTCTACTGGCACTCGGCTCGCATGGAGACGTGCATCCCTTTATCGGGATCGGCCGGGCACTGGCATCGCGCGGGCATCGCGTGCGTCTGGCGGCCAACGCGGTGTTTGCCGACACCGTGGATCGCGCGGGGCTGGAGTTTGTCAATCTGGGGTCGCGCGACGAGTACATACGGATCATGAACAATCCCGAGGTCTGGCATCACATGCGCGGGCCAAAAACGATCATGGAGATGGTCGGACAGACGCTGAAGCGTGTTTATGATGCGGTGCGGGATAGCGCGACAGACCAGACGTTTCTGGTCGGATCGAGCCTGGCGATGGGCGGCCTGTGCGCCGCCGAGGCGCACGGGTATCGGATGGCGACGGTGCATCTGGCACCGATCTGCATTCGCTCGCACCAAACCATGCCCATTTTGCCAGGCGGATTCAATCCGAACATCCTGCCGCGATTCTTGCGTAGCAAGTTCTGGCAAGGTGCGGATCGTTGGTTTATTGATCCGATGATCTGTCCGGTATTGAATAGCTTTCGCGCCGAGTTGCATTTGCCACCGGTGACAGGTGTACAGGCGGCCTGGTGGCACTCGCCGATGCTGACGATCGGGTTGTGGCCGGAATGGTTTTTCCCGAGACAGGCGGATTATCCGCAGCAGGTGCGACTCGCCGGGTTCGTCCAGTACGACGAAAGCGATCATGTCTCGCTCGATCCGGAGTTGCTCGATTGGCTGAAAGCGGGCGAGAAGCCGATCGCGTTTACGCCAGGCAGTGCAATGGTGTTTGGCCATCGTTTCTTTGAGTCGGCAGCCGATGCGTGCCAGCGACTGAATCGCCGCGGACTGCTGCTGACCCGTCATGCAGATCAAATCCCGAAGAATCTGCCCGACTCCGTGCGGCATGTGTCGTTCGCACCGTTTGGTCAATTGCTCCCGCATTGTGCGGCATTGGTGCATCATGGCGGAATCGGTACGACCGCCCAAGGGCTGGCGGCGGGGGTGCCGATGCTGGTCATGCCGATGAGCCACGACCAGTTCGATAACGCCGCGATCTGCAAACGCCTCGGCGTCGCCGACTGGTTGAGCGTCCGCAAGTTCACCGCACGTCGCGTCGCGGGCAAATTGGATCGACTATTGCGGTCGCCCGAAGTGAAGCAAGCGAGTGCGAAGATCGCACAACTGGCGTCGCAGGATCGCGCCGCAGATCATGTGTGTGATCTGCTCGAACAGTGCGCCGGGCGCCCGGCCAAGGTATGATCTAGCCGTGCTCAAACGCGTCGATCGAATCCTCCTGCGTGTACCCAATGTCGCTGCCGCGACGAAGTTTTATACTGACACGCTGGGCCTGCGCGTTGATCGCAAGCTCGAAACCGCCGCCGCACTGAAGTTTGATGATGGGGACACAGAACTGGTGCTGCATGACGATTCGCGTCGCGGCGATGTCGAGATCGTCTTTGGTGTCGACGATGTGCGGGCGATGTTTACTTTGCGCGATGACCTCAACATCACGTTTATCTCTGAACCGATTGTCGCCGGGCCGGGGTATCGGGCGACGATCCGTGACCCGTTCGGCAACGTGCTGGTGATCGCCGATCGCTCGCTTGATACGTCGCGCGACGATCCGGCACTATCGCAAGCCGACGGGGCGTTGTTTGAAGATGCGCCGGATGATGAGCCGGCGCAGGATCGAGAGTTGCTGGTCAAGATTTACACCGAGATCGCCCGAACCGCCGACGATCTGCCGTATACGCGGCATTTTGAGGAGTTGTATTCCCGTTACACCCGCGCGCTTAAGGACCCCAAACCCACCGCCGCCGAGGTGTGGCGACAACTGTTGACGCTCCGCAAGAAAAAGGGCGGCCTGCCCAAGCTCGGTCCTGCCGTCAGCAAGCCGCCGACGCTGGAGGCGAGTCAGAAGGAGCACCTTCGCACTTTGCTTGGCGACTCGATCGGGCGACGCGATCGGCTGCCGTATACGCCCGAGTTTGACACGCTGGTCGAGGCATTCAACAAGCAATTCGCACGGCCTTACGCGCCGCACGTCGTCTGGCGGATCGTGGCGACGCTGGCGAAGTGATCGGGGCATCAAACGTTTGTTTATCAATTCAGAGAGTCTAGAATGTCAATCAGTATGACCGACTACATGCTTGCCATCGTTGTGTTTTCGTTGTTACTCGCTGTCGCTTCACCGAGCATGGCACAAACGCAGTCCTCGACCACGCCAAAGCCGGACGCGGTTGCCAAAATCGTGGGCGAAAAGACCGTCGAATCCGGTGCTGGGGTCCAGGATTGCGCGATCGAGTCGTTCAAGATTCATAGCAAGGCGATGAACCGCGATATTGATGTGGTTGTCGTTTTGCCACCGGCGTACGTCCAGAATCCCGACGCCAAGTTCCCCGTCCTCCACACGCTGCACGGGCACTCCGCGCCGTACGCGTCATGGTCGAAGATGGACACGCTTCGCGCGGCCCTCAAAGATCAGCCGATGATCGTCACTTGCTTCAATGGCGACAAAGCCAGTTGGTATCTGGATTCGCCCGAGATTGCCGAGTCGCAGTTCACCACCTTTTTCCTAACCGAGTTCATCCCCTTCATCGATGCCACATACCGCACGACGGCAAAAGCGTCGGGACGCGGCGTAACGGGTTTTTCGATGGGCGGGTTTGGCGCGTTTCATTACATGCTGGAAAGCCCCAAGTCGTTCGCGTCGGTCAGTTCCGCCAGCAGCAGAATGGCCTATATGACCCTTAAGATGGAAAAGGTGGAGAAAGACCTTGCCGGACTATTGGGTCCGCGTGCGACGAATGAAGAGCGATACCTCGACGCGGATGTGCCGCTGGGTCTCGATCGTGCCATCGCCAAGGGAGTCAAACTGCCCCCGATGTTGCTCACCTGCGGCACCGAGGACAAGGGGATTGGCGGCGTTCGGGCGTTTCGCGACCGAATGCTCAAACAGAAGCAGGTTTTTGAATACGTCGAATCCCCCGGCGAACACAATTGGGCGTACTGGAGAGACATCGCGCCGCGCATCATCGACTTCCACTACCGATCGTTCCAGCCGGATTACCAACCTAAAGATCAGGCCAGGTAGCGAGACATTTCGCTTTCACGCAAAACGGATTTTGCTATCCTGTTGCGATCCAAAGGAAGGATCAGATGAAACACGTCATGATTTTGTTGATGGTTGCCACGATGGTCGGTTGCTCATCGGCACGAAAAGCCTATTACAACGCGTGGGAGTCGATGGGCTACGCCAAGCGCGAACGCCTGGTCGATAACGTCAAGGCTGCCCGTGAAGAACAGGTGCAGGCCAAGCAGGAGTTCGCCACCGCGCTCGAGCAATTCAAGAGCATCGTCAACTTTGACGGCGGCGACCTGGAGAAAACCTATAACAAACTGAACAAGCAATACGAAGCCTGCGTCGATCAGGCCGATGACGTCAAAAGTCAGATCGCCGGTGTGAAAAACGTGTCGGCGGCGCTATTTAGTGAATGGACCGGCGAGATCAACGAAATGTCGGATGCGTCGCTGAAGGCATCGAGCACAAAGCTGCGCGATGACACCAAACGCAGTTACGACGAGATGATCACCCGCATGGATTCGGCCGCCGCGACGATGGAACCGGTGCTGACCAGCTTCAAGGATCGCGTGCTGTTCATCAAGCACAACCTCAACGCCAAGGCGATCGCCAGCCTCAAGGGGACCGAAGTTGAACTCGGCGGGCAGATCGACAACCTGATCAAGGAAATGGAAAAATCGATCGCCGAGGCGGACGCCTTCATCAAGGAGATTCAGCCGGAGTAGCCTGAGCAAGACTTGCCTCCCAAAATGCACACCGACCTGCGTCATTGACGCAGGCCGGTGTGTTTTTGGAGGAAGCTCTTTGAAACCGCGATCGAAAGTTACGTCGCATCGCTGGCGGCTTGGGCCAGTTGCGGCTCAACGGCTTCGGGCTTGATGTCGAAACTTTGGAAGTACAGGTGCTTCTCGCCACCTTCCTCCTGCTTCACCGTGATCTTGATCAGATCCTTACCCTTGAAGTTGCCGCGAAGCAGTTCTTCAGAGAGCGGGTCTTCGACATGCTGTTCGATCGCCCGACGCAGCGGACGCGCACCGAAGTCGGCATTTGTGCCTTTTTCGATCAAAAACTCCTTGGCTTCATCGGTCAATTCCAGCCGCATCCCGTGCTCGACGAGTCTGCGGAGAACCTTGGACAATTCCAATTCGATGATCGACTTCAAATGTTCGCCCGACAGCGGACGGAAGACGATGACTTCGTCCAGACGACCAATGAACTCGGGACGGAAGTAGCGTTCGACTTCCTTCATCACGGTTTCCTTGATCGCCTGATAATTGCGTTCTTCCGAGCCGCCTTTGGACGTGCTGCGCAGGCCGAACGACTGCCCGCCGCCTTTGATCAGGTCAGACCCGATGTTACTGGTCATGATCATGATGACATTGCGGAAATCGACATGACGCCCGAACGAATCGGTCAACCGGCCTTCCTCCATGATCTGCAGAAGCATATTAAAGACGTCGGGGTGGCCTTTTTCCACTTCGTCCAGTAGCACGACGCTGTAGGGACGACGACGGATGCGCTCGGTGAGCTGGCCGCCTTCTTCGTACCCGACATAGCCGGGAGGGGCACCGATCAAACGGCTGACGTTGTGCTTCTCCATGTATTCGGACATGTCGATCTGCACCAACGCGTCCTCTTCGCCAAACATGAACTCGGCGATCGCCTTGCTCAACAGTGTCTTGCCGACGCCCGATGGCCCGAGGAACAGGAATGAACCCATCGGCCGCCGCGGGTCTTTAAGCCCTGCACGGCCTCGGCGGATGGTCTTGGAGATCGCTTTGATCGCCTCGTCCTGACTGACGACCTTCTTGTGAAGCTCGTTTTCCAGTTCCAGCAGCCGTGTGGCTTCTTCTTTTTCCAGACGCGTGAGCGGCACGCCGGTCATCTTGCTGACGACCTCGGCGATTACTTCCTCGTCCACGACGCCGTCGATCTCCTTGGACCGCTCACGCCATTGACGCTGAAGCTCTTCCTTTTTCGCCCGCTGTTGCTCGGCCTGATCCCGCAGGCGTGCGGCCTCTTCATATTCGGCGTTCTTGACCGCTTCGTCCTTCTGAATCGAAAGCCGCTCGATCTGCTCTTCCAACTCCGCCAGATTCGGCGGCTTGGTCATGCTGCGCAGACGAATCCGCGCACCGGCCTCGTCCAAGACATCGATCGCCTTGTCCGGAAGGAATCGCTGGGTGATGTATCGATCTGACAACTCCACTGCGGCTCGAATGGCCGCATCGGTGATCTGCACGCGATGGTGCGCCTCATACCGATCTCGCAACCCTTTGAGGATCGCGACGGCGTCTTCCTTGCCCGGTGGGTTGACGTGGATCGACTGGAAGCGACGCGCCAATGCCGCGTCCTTCTCGATGTACTTGCGATATTCATCAAACGTGGTCGCACCGATGCACTGAATCTCGCCGCGCGAAAGGGCGGGTTTCAGAACATTGGACGCATCGATCGCGCCCTCGGCACCACCGGCACCGACCAGCGTGTGCAACTCATCGATGAACAAAATGACGTTCTTGGCCCGGCGGACTTCGTTCATGACCGCCTTGATGCGTTCTTCAAACTGCCCGCGGTACTTGGTCCCGGCGACCATCATCGCCAGATCCAGCACCACCAGCCGACGATCGTGCAATATCTCAGGCACGTTGTTGCTGATGATCATCTGCGCCAGACCTTCGACGATCGCGGTCTTGCCCACCCCGGCCTCACCGAGCAGAACGGGGTTATTCTTCTGGCGACGACAGAGGATCTGAATCACCCGTTCGATCTCATTGGTTCGGCCGATCACCGGATCAAGCGACCCCTCTCGGGCCAGTTCCGTCAGGTCGCGACCAAACGAATCGAGCGCGGGGGTCTTGCTCTTGCCCTTGCCGGGCTGTTTTTCGGTTTGTGATGTCGGTTCTTCGTTTTCCACGCCGGCTCCCAACAGATTGAGAACTTCTTCGCGCACTTCTTCCAACTTCAGCCCAAGGTTCATCAATACCTGCGCCGCCACCCCGTCATGCTCGCGGAGCAGGCCAAGCAGCAGATGCTCCGTACCGACGTAATTGTGGTTGAGATTGCGGGCCTCTTCGATCGCGTATTCGATTACTTTCTTGGCGCGGGGGGTCTGGGGCAGTTTGCCCATCGTGACCATTTCTGGACCCGACTTCACCAGTTTTTCCACCTCAAGGCGTACCTTGCGCAGATCCACATCAAGGTTCTTCAGAACGTTCGCGCCGACGCCCGAACCTTCCTTGACCAGACCGAGCAGAATATGCTCAGTGCCGATGTATTCGTGGTTAAAGCGCTGGGCTTCCTGATTCGCCAGCGCCATGACTTTTCGTGCTCGATCCGTGAAACGTTCAAACATATCCATCTCCTGACTCAACAAACGCACATTTATATACGTTCGTCCCCCCAAAACGGTTCTTGTTCAATCCGACAATGACCTACTGATCGTCATTACCGAACAATTCTCGACAATCGATTGTAGATCGGTCAGGGGTGTAATCAAGTTGAGGGGCGAAAGCCCCGATTTTCACGTCTCAATGTGGGGTCCGACAATCACCGCAAACGCGATGATGGCGGCGATGATCAAGCCGACGAGCAGCCAGCCGAGCAGGTAGGACAATAACTTCGCCCCGCGCCGGGCTTTGATCCGTATCGCGATCGACTTGGGGGCAGCGGGGAGGTCAATCGGGATCGAACGATGGACTTGCTCCAAAAAACCGACCAATGCCGCAAAGTTCTTCCCCAATAGCGGCTGAACCTGTCGATTCGCCTCGGCAAGGTGCGTTTCGACCGCAGTGTTGGAGCAATCCATCGCAACCGCACACAGCCGTGTGTTCCAGCGCTGCGCGTGGGTCAAAATAAACGCTTCCTGCTGTTGATCCGAGAGTTTGCGGATCGCATTGATCATCGCGTGATATTGCACCACATCCGGGCCGCCGATGTCGTGCAGGAGGATGTCGCGGTCGGCGGGGACGGGTTTGCGATATTCACGCAGCAAAATAACTGTGTGGTGCATAAACCACGCCGACGCGGCGTCGGCGTATTCCCAGTGCTCCAACTGTTTGACCGAGCGACGCACCAACTCACGAAGCACTTTCTGCGCGATATCCGTCTGCCCGGCGATGCTGGTGGCGACGCGGGCGCATGGCTCCAGTGCCTGAGCATAGACCCGCTCGATCGCGCCGGTATCACCAGCACGGGCCCGGTCGATGTCTTCGTCGGTGATCTGCCAGAACATCGCGACTCCTTTGGTCAGAGGATCGATCAATCACCCAATATCAATCACCCAAGTGACGCCAACTCGGTCTCGGCGGCGGCGAGTTGGTCCTGCGTCTGTTGCACCAGGTGAGGCGGGGCTTTGGCGATATAGCCAGCGTTGCCCAATCGACCCTTCATCGCGGCGATCGATTTGACCAACTCTTCCCGCCGCTTCGTATTCCGCTGCTGTTCGGCGGCCGGATCGACCAGCCCTTCAATATACACCTCAAACCGACCGGCGGTGATCCGCGTCGCGCTATCGGGCGCTGTCGCAAGTGTCGTAACAACGGACACCACTTTGCACGTCGCCAGCGCCTCGATAATCGAGCGGTGCGAATCGACCGTAGTCAACGCCGATTCGGGCACAACCAGTGTGGCTGACACCGATTGTTTGGGATTGACCTTGTGATCGTTGCGGGCGGTGCGGATGATCGTGATCAACTCCTGCAAATCGTTCATCGCCGACTCGGCCGGATCATCGGTCTTGCCGACGATCGGATATCGCGCGTGAATGACGCGATCGGACATCACGTCAGTCCCCTTTTTCGCGTGAATACCGCCGCTGATCCAACCGTCGATCCCGCGATCGGGGTAGACCTCATTCAGCTTCCACCACAGTTTTTCGGTCACAAACGGGATCATCGGGTGCATCAGGCGAAGCGAAGCATCCAGCACCGATGCGATGACGCGTGCCGTCGTTGCTTTTTGCGATTCATCCCGGAACTGCACCTTGGCGATTTCGACGTACCAATCGCAGAAATCGCGCCAGAAGAAGTCGTAGCACGCCCGGGCGTATTGATCGAAGCGGTAGCTCGCCAGCGCCTCATCGCACTCGGCCACCGTCTTGTTGAAGCGGGACATGATCCAACAATCCAGCGTGGTGATTTGCGATTTTTGATTCGCGATTTGCGATGGGTTGGACTCGATCTGTCCGAGCACGAACCGAGCCGCGTTCCACATCTTGTTGGCAAAGTTTCGGCCCAGATCGAACTTGGGCGAGGTGTTTTTCCCGGTGGCCGGGTCCTTCTCGACCGGCAGGCGAACGTCCTGGGTGTTGGTCGCCATTGACGTGAGGGTAAACCGCATCGCGTCGGTGCCGTGGGACGAAATGATGTCCAGCGGGTCCACGCCGTTGCCCAGCGACTTGGACATTTTGCGGCCTTGCCCGTCCTGAATCATTGCGTGGATAAAAACGTCCTTGAACGGGATCTGTCCTTTGAAGAACTGATTGAACATCACCATTCGCGAGACCCAAAGTGTGATGATTTCCCTCGCGGTGCAAAGGACGGATGTCGGATTCCATTTGGCAAGCGGCGATGCCTCGCCTTCCGGCCAGCCGAGCGTGCTCAGAGGCCAGAGGCCGGAGGAGAACCAGGTGTCGAGGACGTCGGGGTCTTGCACAAACCCGGCCGCTTCAACAATCGATTCTATTTCTTGGTTTCCGGGCGCGATGCAAATGTTTGCTTTGATACCCACCACGTTCTTCTGATCGTCAAAGTCTTGAACAACTCTGATATCAATCATAAAAAACCCGACTGATATATTGTTGATACCATTGGTCGAGGTATTGTATTTTTACTTTGTCAGTATATTGAGTATTATTTCTCACCATTTTCAATATCGGATGGTAT
>JBGSMH010000521.1:0-7855 GCA_041740275.1 Phycisphaerae bacterium | reverse complement strand
CAGCGCGAACTTTGGTAGTTCCGAATCATCCACACCCATGGCCCGCAGCATCGCGACCGCGTGAGCGGCCGGGTGGGCGGTGGTCGAAGTAATCGCGATATTGCAGCCTTGGATTTCCCCGCGACTTCCCAGCACCCTGATCGCGCCGATTGCAATCGCCGCCCAGGCGGTGTTGGCATCCTGAAAATGAGCCCGCATCGCCTCTGGAGCCGCTGATGCGATCCCATTCACCGACGCCATCAGCGTAAACGGCTTGTGATCGTCGAACCGGTCAAAGGAAAAGACCTGCACCTGTCGGTCGTTGCGCTTCTGAAACGCGACCGCGGCGAATCGGTCCGGTCGGATCGTCGAGACGACGGTCGAGCCAACGTCAGCAGAAAAGCCGCCCATCACGTCAATCGGTTCACAACCCATGCCGGTGTGCAGCGGTTGGCTGGCGATAAAGCTGGCGCCAAGATCCGTGCGAACCCGCGCGGTCAGGTCGTCGATGGGGTTACGGCTGATCTGCACGGGGGGGTGGCGTGTGAGCGGTCGTGGGTGCGGTCGTTTGATCCTGCGTCGTGGGCGTCCTGCCGGGCACGGTAATGGTGGGCGGGGCGGGAATCGCAGGAACGGTCTTGTCGGGTACGAGGATCAGCCGATCGAAAAACCGCCCGCCGCCATAGAGTTCAAACATCGCGGTCAGGACATAAGGCTGATCGGGGCGGATTTTGTCGAAAGCGAGTTGGAAGATATAGGCCCGGTTGACACGGTTCCATCGGGCGCGTTGGTCTTCAATGCTGTCGAGTCGGCCTTCCCAGGGTGCAACGACGCGCTGACCGCGTGGGTCGGGGTTGTAAGGGCGATAGTCGTAGAGTTCAAAGATGATTCGCCCGGATGCCTTGGTCGGATCACCAAATTGGTCCTGCATTTCGACGACGGCTTCGATCCCATCGGGCACGCCGTCGCCGGTCCAGTCGCGGACTTGGGAGAAGACCGGTTGCACGCGCATGGCGCTGGGTCCGAAGAGGGTTTGGTCGACGGGGGTGCGGACCGAATCAGACGAATCATCGCCGCTGGAGCAGCCGACGACGCTCAATCCCAGGATCAAACACGCGATGGACCGGATCATGCCGGGAATGTAGAACGCGCACCCGAGAGTGTCAAACTACCGCTGCCAAGAAGCTCTCGTTTGGAGTTTGACGTTTGAAGTTTGGAGTGTCCCGCTGGGTACATGTCTTCCTACGCCTTCACTAACCACTGGCCACTCACCACTATCTAGCCCGCTGGTACTGCGGTTTTTGCGAGAGGTCGAGTAATCGCGACCAGAATCGCATCACCTGCACCGCCAGCATCGCGATGGGGAAAAGCGACACGATCACCAGCGCGTATAGCCAGCCGACATAGCCCAGGACGAACAATGCGTCATAGACGATCAGCCAGAGCAACCCGTAAAGCATGATGTTTCGACCGGCGGTGCGCGGGTCGGGGTGTCGCATGCGCAGGGTGATCGCAAGCACAATAAACCCAGCGATCCCGGCGGCGGGGTAGAGCAGCGCGTCGCTGATATGCAATACCTCGGCCCAGTTGTCCCAGTGGACGGCTCGGCGCTCGACTAGCAGAAATAGCAGTAAGCCGATCATGCTGAACAGACCGCCGACGACTAGGACCCAGTGCGATCGCGTCAGCCGCGGCCGCTTGCCTTCCAGGCCGTAACAGAGCGTCGAAATCACCACCACATGCGCCAGCAGCACGATCGCGTGCCATGGCACAACCAGGCTCGGGGCGGCGATCGTCGCATGGAAGAACCGGATCAATCCGAGCGAGATCAATCCCGGTGCGACCAGATACTTGCCCGCAAAATCGTAAAACATGATCAACACGAGCGTCCAGGCGGTGATCAGCAGACTGATCCACGACCCGGCCTGCTGGCTCGACATCCACGCCCCGGCCCCGATCGCGATACATGCCAACAGCACGCACAGAATGTGGGCGGCGGTGACGCTCATCCGACCGGACGGTAATGGCCGGGTCGGGGCGATCTGCGAATCACGCCGACGATCGATCAGGTCATTGAGCGCCATACCGAAGGTGTAAAGCCCGATCGATACCAGTGTCATCGCGACCGCATAGGAGATCGTGAGCGGTGTTTCGGTGATGTGGGCGTGAATCAGCATCGACGCCCACCCGTTGCTGATGGCGGTAAAAACCAACGCCATCCGCGTCAGTTGCAGCAGTGCGAGCAGTCGATGGGGCAGGCTGAACATAGTGTGGCTGATTGTCGATCCCGCCGGTCCGATTGCAACGGGTCGAGCGCCCGCTTGCATTCAGAACTGGCCGATCGACAATTGAACATCCGATGAGTACACACGCCCCCGCCCCGTTGAATGTGGATTTGCCGCTCGATGCCCGTGTCGCGGTGATCGCGGCGAGGTTTAACGCGCACATCACCGACGAACTGCTGCGCGGCTGTCTGGCGAGGCTGGCCGAGTACAAGGTCGACGGCACGCGGCTGGGCGTGCATCGCGTGCCCGGGGCGTTTGAATTGCCCGTGGCTGCCAAATTGGTGGCCCAGACCAAGCGGTTTCACGCGATTATCTGTATCGGCTGCGTGGTGCGCGGGGACACGCCGCATTTTGAGTATGTCGCCGGTGAGACGGCACGGGGCGTGATGAATGTGTCGATCGAAAGCGGTCTGCCGGTAATTTTTGGGGTTTTGACGACTAGTACTGAGCAGCAGGCACTGGATCGGGCGGGCGGATCACACAGTCACGCGGGGATCAACGCCGCAGATGCGGCGGTGGAGATGATCGCCCTGGCGCGTCAGATCAAATCCCATTGATCGGGTCGCTCGCGACCGTTTTGGGCTGCATGGGGCTTAGTCAATCGTTATTCGTCGTTGCCAAAAAGAAGGCGACGGGCAGATGCAAAAACCGGGCAGTTTCTTGCACCCTTGACGCCCGCCGCCAGTGGGGCATTTGAAAACCCCGGAGGATCAAATGCCCGTGAAATCAACCCATTTTCAGGCTTACTACTTATAACGTCGGATATTCGAAATTTCCACCTATTTCTTTTATAGGTTTCCCTGTGATCCGCTAATGCGCGGAATCCATTGAACGCGCAAGGGTGTCGCAACCGCAACCGGTTGGCTAGGATCGTTCGCATGCAGCCGTGGTACGAACATGAGTTTGCGATCGACCCCAGTTTGCCGCTGGAAGACGCCACCGCCGCGTTGCCGGGCAGGTGGGCGGTCTATCTGATGTGCGATGCGGATCGCAATCCGGTTCAACTGCTGGCCGTGCGAAATCTGCGCGCCTCGGTCCGTAGGCGGCTCAGCCCCGATGCACCCGAGACGCTCACCAAACGCGTCGATTATCGCACATTGGTTCGACATATCCGTTACACCCGCGTCGATAGCCCGATCGAATCAGACTTAGCCTACCTGCAGGCGGCCAAGCAGGCGTTTCCCTCGACCTATCGGCAACTGTTCGTCCAACGACAGCAATCCTGGTGGCTGCATGTCGATCCGGAGGCGGCGTTTCCGCGCTGGTCCAGGATCGAAGAGCCGCTTGCTCCCACGGGGCGCGTGTTCGGGCCGGTTCAGGACAAATCGCAGGCACAGAAACTGATCGACACGATCATCGACGCCTTTGATCTGTGCCGCTATCACACCATCCTTTCCCAAGCCCCTGTCGGAACCGCGTGTGCATACAAGGAGATGGGCAAGTGTCCGGCCCCGTGTGACGGGAGTGTGTCGATGCAGCAGTATCGATCACTGGTGCGATGGAGCGCCGATACGCTGGCCGACCCACACACCGAGATCGCGCAGCAAACCGAACGCATGCGTCAGGCCGCCGGGGATTTGCGGTTTGAACTGGCGGGAAAGATCAAACAGTTTGTCGATCAACTATCGTCACTGCGAAAAGCCGAGTGGCGATTCGTCCGCCCGATCGAAGATTTCAGATACCTGTCCATCCAACCCGGCCCGCGCAAGGGTCACGCCAAGCTCTTTTCGATCACCCCTGAGCGGATCGAACCGGCCGCCTGTGTCATCCGTGAACCCGAAGCACTCCTTCACTGTGACGCGATCCGGCAACTCACCCAGCCGACTGGCGTGTCCATGCTCGATTCATCCGCGATCGAACGGCTCGGGATCGCGGTGCGCCACTTGTTCTGGGCAAAATCGGGCGGCGTCTATCTGCACGGCGATGACATCAACGAGCGGTCGCTGTCACAGGCCTACCGGCAAATTGCCCGCCGAGAAGTGGTGACAGAAGAAACCGAGGACGAAGGCGTCATCACTGAGATGCGATCATCGCACGCCGAGGCGACGCCTTCGTCCTGATTTTTTTCCTATCGATGATTAGTCGTCGAGCGGGTTCTTGGCCCCGCCTTCTTTCTTGAGCGACGATTTGCGGCTGCCGCTCTCGAACGCGACCGAATCGCCATTAAAGACGGCTTTGAAGGGGAAGGATTGATCCCCGGCACTGAACGTACCGTTCAGAGTCTTGCCGTCCCAGAGCGTGTCGCCGACCGCGTAGGTCTTGTCGCCGAGCTTGATGGTCGGCGCGCCGTTGGCGGGCAGGTTGAGGGTGAGTTTGCCATCGGTGAAGACACCGACTGGGGTGGCAATTGCTCCCGGATTATCTGCTCGGGGATTCGGACCGATCACAGGGTCTGCCGGACGCGGCCTATCGACCGCACCGACCGGCGTGCCCGTGATGGTCGCTGCGGAAGTGACACTCATCGTGCCTTTGACGTCCAGATTGATCGCCTGACCACCCGGGCCTTGCTGCTGGCCACTGACCGTCATCGGACCTGAAAGAGAAACATCCACCGGGCGGCTGGTCTGCACATCGACCAGCCCTTTGCCACCCACCCGTGTGTCCATTTTCATCCCACCCATATCGCCGACGATGCTCATCTTCATTTCGACCTCGGCCACCTGCCTGCCGTTGACCGTTTTGACGCTCAACAGCTTGCCCGATCCGCTGGCTTCGGCGTTGGAACCGGGCGGGATCATGTTCTTCATCTCGTCGGGGTTGATCTTCCACTCATCGCCCACTGCGACAGGCTTGGCGGGCATCATCGAGCCGTCATTGCGAAACATCTGAGTGATCTCGACCGCACCGGCCTGATCGACCTCGGCGCTGAAATCCAGATCCTTGGAGTTGGCTTTCTGCGTGACGGTGATCGTCTTGCCCGCGACGCTGGAAGGCTGGCTTTGCTTGCCCATCGGACCGTCCATCGTCATCGCACAGTCGGCACCGAAAACGAACGTCGCTTTGGTCACTTTCCCGTCGGCCGACACCTCATCGACGGTCATCGTTCCCGACTGCAATTGCGACTGGTCCTGCTTCATCTGCTGCAAGACCTGCCCGTTGGCGGTGGCGATGATGTTCGATTGCGAATTGACAGACTGCTTGAAGACGATTTTGTCGCCGGGGGCAAAGACCTGTCGGAATGTGACTTCTTCGCCCAACGCGGACGCACTGGCCAGGCACAGCATTGCCAACAACGCGGTTTTGGATGTTCGCTTCATGTTTCCCTCAATCTCTATTTGAACGTGACAATCCGATGATCAAAGCGACGTTGCCTTGGTGCTCATCGGGAATGGATAACCATAATCCCGGTAGCTGCCGGATGCGAGCAAAAAACGTGTTAATACTGTGGGGGGGCGTGGCGCACCTTTTTTGTGGTGCTTCACTTCAGGAACTGGCCGTGGCTTTGTCGCACACGGATGACGCAGATGCAGGCGGGATGAACACCGATCGGAAGAGGGTGATTAGGGCTTGGGTCTTTGGGCTTGGTGAAATGCGTTTTAAGAAGGAAAAGGCCGGTGCAGAAAATCGCCCGCGCGAGGCCTTCGCGCTTGACGCGGGGCGGGATTCATTGTTGGCGGGTTATGCAGCATCACCCGTTCCGCGCACAAGCTGATTCGTCGACACGACGAACTCCGACAACCCCTGGCGCGACTCGATGTCGAATGGTCGAGCAGTCGTGATTCGCGCCAACTCTCGCCCTTCGTTATCCGTCCATCGCGCCAGCACTTCACAGTCAGCCGCGCCGGGCTGAGGATACGCGCTATTGGCGTCGAGATACTCGGTACTGAAGATCGGAACCTTATCGAATAGCGTGTGCTGTAGCCCGACGGCATCAACGAACTCGCACTCGACGAAACCCGGTTGGCTGTCGTTGACGAACCGAGCGATTTGCACTGCAAGCGCGGGCATCTCAGGGGTGCCTCCGAAGGTGCATAACGAACAAGACTCTATGCCGAGTGCGCCGATAGGCCAGCGTTGGGCGGTCAGCGGTGGTCGCACTGGGCATCAAGTCTGGTTGAACTGAACCGGCCGCTGGTATGGGGATTCTATCGACCGGCCTCGGGTTTGTCGCCCGCGATGATGCGCGACTTCGCGTCGATCCGGAAATGCGTCTTAAAAAAGAAAAGACCGGTGCAGAAAACCGCCCGCGAGAGACCTTTGCGCTTGGCGCGGGGCGGGATTCATAGTCGGTGGGCTATGCCTCAAGTGGCTTCGCCAGCGATGAACGCTGCAATCGCTTCAGCGCTGCGCAGGTCAACCACAACCTGCGCGCCTGCAAGCAGGATTAGGTCGAACTTGCGCCCAAGTCGGACAATGGCGTCAACGACTTGGTCCATTGGCGCGGCCGCCAAAACTGGTGTCACGTACAATGACTGGACGATCTCGTCCTGTTGATCGCCATAGAACCCCTGGCATTGCCAGTAGTCCTTCAGGGATAAGGCGAATGCGAATGAGTTGGGGCATGGAAACGGCGTCCCCGTAAAATCTTCGCATGAATCGACGCCCGCGGCCCTCGGTATCACGCCGCCGAGAATCGATTCCAAATCGGCAACGCGCAGATTTCGAGTTGCGATTGAGATTGCCGCCGGAGGGATGACATAAGGCGGAGTCGTCCACCCGGTGGGGCTGAAATGCGTGTCCTTGTGGTGCGATCGATACTCTGCACCAATCCGACGGCACTCTTCAACGTTCTCGGCGGGTCGGACATCGTAGAGTCCCCACTCATCGCCGTTCATGAAGAAGCGTTTTGGGGGTTCGTCTTGAGGCATAGCGTAGTGCGGTTGAGCGGCCGCGACGGCGCACGCGCGACGCTCGACCGCAAGTAATGTATACCGCCACCGCGGTTCGCTCCAACGGATGGTTAGTCGGATGCTCCGTCGGCCTTCTGAACCAATCCACGGATGTAGTCGGAGCGTGACCCGTCCCACCCGCACTTCGTGCAACGATCATTCACGCAGACGTGATCGCAGTTTGGGTATCCGTAAAGATAGTGGGCACACTCCGGGCACAACTCGGCCATTTTGGAGGCCGCCGACAAGTACGAGCTGGCGCACTCGCCGCAGGTCTGCGTCAGCTGCTCATTTTCGGGCGGCATCTTCATCCGACCAAAGAATAGGACTCTATGCCGAGTGCGCCGTGAGGCCAGCGTTGCACGATCAGCGGCGGTCGCACTGGGCATCAAGTCTGGTTGAACTGAACCGGCCGCTGGTATGGGGATTCTAACGAATGCGTGGGGGCTTGTCGCGTGTGACCGTACCCCGCGAAATGAGGAAAAGCCGATTTCACCACGAAGAGCGCTCCACTTCGTGTCGCGGCTAACCGATCCCAAAACGCGCAACAGGCAAAAAGGGGAATCGGAGAAAAATGGAGTCGATTTTCGGGCAATTTTGAATGTGCGTTGCGCGCCAGAACGTGCTGGCGCGCAACAGGGGGGTAAGTGTGGAGGGAAGGTGTATTTCGGGTTTCCGGGTTCAAGACAACAATGTCATCCTGAGCGTACTCGCGAAGGATCTACCTCACTGCCGCGCGCAAGTAGATCCTTCGCGAGTACG
>JBGSMH010000520.1:0-11742 GCA_041740275.1 Phycisphaerae bacterium | reverse complement strand
GCCAGTGCGCGGGCATAGACCTCATTGCCTGATGTTTCCTTGGTGATGTTGATCGCGTCCAGAATCGGCACACCGGCACTTATGAGCGTGCCCAGGGTTCGGGTAAAGCGTGCGATCGACGATTTGCTGATGATCTGCCCGATGATCGGGATGTTGATCAGCATGACATCGGAATAATACTTTCCGCCTTCGGACATGCGGATTAGCTTCCAGGTGACAATGATGATCAGCGGGCTGAAGAGAATAAACGCCCATCCATACTGATTGGCCATCCAGTAGGAGAAATCGACCAGGATCTGGGTGACGGTGGGCAGTTTGAGATTGAAGTCGGAGAAGATCTGCGCGAACTTGGGAATCACGAAGACCATGATCATCGACACGATACCGACGGCGATGGTGATGACGACGATCGGGTAGATCATCGCCCCGATGACCTTCTTTTTCAGCTTGGCGGCTTTTTCCATGAAGTCGGCAAGTCGGTTGAGGATGATGTCGAGCACGCCGCCCATTTCGCCGGCGTGGATCATGTTGACATAAAGCTTATCGAATGCCTTAGGGTAGCCCGCCATGGATTCGGACAAGCTTCCGCCGCCTTCAACGTCGTCTGCGACCCCGCCGATGACGGCCTTGAGCAATCCGGGGCGTTGCTGGCTTTCCAGAATCTGCAGCGACCGCAAAATGGGCAGACCGGCGTCCTGCAGGGTCGAAAGCTGACGCGTAAAGGTCACCAACTGCTTTCGCGGCACACCACCAATGGAGAACGGCAGCTTTCGCTTGGGAGATAGCGCCTGCGTCTCCTCCTGCTTGCCGCTTTTCTTGACGGCCTTCTTACCGGCTTTTTCCTTCACCTTGGTGGGGAAATAGCCTTTTTGACGGATCTTTTGGATGGCTTCTTCGCTGGAAGCCGCCTCGATCTCGTCCTTAACCTCCTGGCCGGAGGAGTTCATCGCTTCGAATGTGAATGTCGCCATAAGTCACGCTCCGCACATCAAACAACAATATCCCCGCTACCAGATTGTACGGCGCGTCCAGTGCGGCGCGAAAGATCTCCGGCGCAAACGACACATTTACTTGGGGCTGGTGAATGGGTGGTCGGGCGTCCAACCCAGTCTTCTGTGCGTATACGCCACATCCGCGTGGTTGACCCCGTCGGGATGGCCTAAAACATAAAAGACTTCGCAACCTAAATCTGGCACATCCAATGCCAGGCGGGCGGCTTTGCCGATGTCGTGGCGGTCGATGTATTGCCAGTTGCCTTCCGACGCCGGACGACCGTATTTGTCGCGGTGCGTCGCTTCGTCGGCGATATATGCCGGGCGAAGGATCGCACTGCTGATCCCATCGATCTTATAAAACTGCTCGGCGATCAATTCCTGACACGCCTTGGTCAGTCCGTACGGGTGCGTCGCCGAAGCTGCGGGCAGGTCGCGCGTCAAAAAAGTCTTGGCATCCTGATGTTTCTTGACCACAGCGATCGAGGAAATTAACACTACCCGCTTGATGCCCAAATCCCGGGCTGCTGTATAGAGATTGGCGGTGCCGGTGACATTGACCTCAAACGGAACGGCAGGGGAGTCATACAGCCCGCGACCCCGCGGTGCCATGTGGGCGATGACCATCGCGTCCATCCCGGTGAGCGCATCGCGGCAGGTTTGGAGGTTGGAGACGCTCCCGACGACTTTTTCGCCCACGCCGGGGGTTTCGACGACATCGAACAGTCGCAACTGGCAATCGGCAAACGCCGGGACCATTCCCTGCCCCAAAAACCCCGCCGAGCCCGTCATCAATACACGCATCGAGATTCCTTCGTTTGATTTTTTCTAAGCCAACCATTTTCGCATCAGGTCGTGCGCCGGCTGCATCCGGTCCCACGGCACATTTTTCCAGCAATACTCTACCGATATCGATTGATCAAACCCACGCTGGCGAATATGGGCGATGAATCCGGGCAAATCGACGGCTCCGGTGCCGTCCAGATAAGTCGGTTCGCCTTCGGAACTGATCTGATGCAAGTGCATGTGCGCGATGTGCGGCTGCAATCGGTCGAAGGCTTTGAGCAACCCGAATTTCAGCATCGGCGGGGTGGGCTGGAAATTGAGCTTGAGATTCGGTGCCCCAACACGGGAAATCAGTTTCTCCGACGCCTCCACCGTATCGGCCAGCGTGTGCGGGTGCGTCTCGACAACAAACGCAAGCGACCGGTCTTTGGCGGTGATCTGTTTCAGACCCGTAACCGCCTGTTCCCAGTGTGATTCGGTCGCGACATCGCTTCCGATCCCGTCGTGGGCAACATCTGTGAATGTCCGCACCTTGGTCGCGCCCAGGATATGTGCGGCTTTGATCGTCGCGTCGGCGATCTGCATCGTTTCATCCCAATGCGGCTGGCCGCGCGTGAGAATGAAATACGGGGCGATCACCAACACCTTGATCCCGGCACTGTCTGCGACTTCGCGAAGTGCCTTCAGCGCATCATCAGAATGATTCTGAATCTGCCGCTGCATGATCTCGATCGCATCAAAACCGATGGCGGCATATTTGCGAACCACATCCTCAATCGGCTCTTCCTTAAACGACAATGAACAGCAGGAAAGAATCATGGAAAAACTCCGATCGAAAAAAGTGAACTACATGGCGGCGATCTTGGTGAAGACGTCACTGAGGATCGCGTCCCGACTGATTCGGCGAGCGACGCGAATCAAATGCCGCCCGGGATCGCACGACCATGTGCCGTCGCGCGTGGCGATCGGACTGGCCAGCAGCGGGGCGTCGATCCACTTGGGATTGACAAGGTACGCAGTCGCCGCCACATCCCAGATCACCTTGGACCAAACGGGTTGCTTGCTGTGGTTGTAATCGCGGGTGATCTCAAACAGATAATCCGCCAACTCACCCTTGCCACGCATGTGGACTTCCAGTTCGGGGATAGTGGTCAATAGATGATCGACCACGCCCCAGCACGGCAACAGCACGAGCGGCACGCCGCAATCGAGAACGACTTGCGCCGAGGGGATGTCCTGATACAGATTAAATTCGCGCGTGTCGCGCCAATTCATCGCGTTGCCGCCCAGCCAGACCACGACGATCTTCTCAATGATCTTCGGCTCGAGCAGGATCGCCGAGGCGATGTTTGTGATCGCACCGATCGCCACAACGTACAGCGGTTGTTCTTTGGGCATCGACATCGCCCGGGCGATCAGATCGCGCGTCACGTCGGTCGGCTCGGGATTTTCCGATACCAGAAACCGCGTTGCGCCGCGAAACACCGGCGGGGCGGGATTCGCCAACTTCTTCATCAACTTGATCAGCCGATTGATCTCCTCGAAACTCTTCTCCATCCCATCGCCTGGACCGGTTGAGCGGTCGTTCAAAAAAGGTGCCGCATAGATTGCCTCGACACTCATTTGCTCCGGCGAACCCAGCACATGCGCCACCGCAAATTGATCATCGATTTCGTTGTATGTATCCGTATCCAGTACCATCCGCACCCGGCCCGCCGGAGGTGTAAGCCGATCCAGCCGCCATTGGTCGCTCAATTGGGGATAATTGCTCATATCGACGAAGACTAACCCCAAGGCGACCGCCAAACAAATACCGCATCGGTGCGGCAACGATTCAAGTTGCATCGGACGATCTTCCCGACTATTCTGTGCGACATAGTCGGGCGATTAGTTCAGCTGGCTAGAACGCAGGTATCACACACCTGAGGTCACAGGTTCGAGTCCTGTATCGCCCATTTGTTGTAAGTCCTTCCAGAAGCGTGAGTTACGCTTACCCACCGTCCGGTGGCGCGACCGAGATCTGACCGGAAATTGGTGTAGTACTACACCAATTCTGACAGCGGTCGCCCGATGTCAACCCAAAATATCCCGACTTTGCGCCGGCATAGGCCCACGGGACTAGACTGCGTCCGCTTTCCCGGCACGCGTGAACGACTAGTCTTCCGACCAGCAGTCTGCAGCCCTTATTAAATATCGTTGATCAGCGGCATGCTGTCGCTGAGCCCCCAATACCCTTCGGCAGAGTGTTCAACAGCAAAGTCGTTCCAACTGTGGGGACCAGCATTAATGTAACCTTGTGAGAAGTAGGAGTTTTGATAGCAGGGCGGGTTCGGTGATTTTTGAGGCGATCAGAATGTCGTCGCGATCAGGGCACGGCGGTGGTTTCGCCGTCGTAGCTCCAGTGCTTGGGGATGTTGGTGATCGAGTATTCGCGATTCTTGATCAAGCCCACATGTCCGTCCACATATAGCGCGTTGGCGCTGAGGTTCGAGTGCCGGAACGCGAATATCCGCTTGGTTTGCGAATAAGGTTGCAGGGGCGTTGCGAGTCGGGGGTCGCCTTGTGATGCGATAAAGGATGGCTGTGCAACGTCGCTGCCCAGGGCGGACTCGATGACCAAAAACTTATCAGACTGATTCTTGAATCGCGTGACTTGGGCACCGGCCCAGAACCAGTCATCGAAGGTGTGGCTGGTCCGGGTCGCGCCGAACTTCGGCGGGCGGGCTTCATCGGGCGCTTTACGCGGCGGACCACCCATCGCGTAGATATTCATGTTGTAAGGCCGGACATACAGACCTTCGTTGCCGGTGTTGGGACACGCCAGCCGATTCGATCCCGCGCCAGTGATGGTGTCGGTTCCATCGGTGTAGTTGTAGTACTGAATCGGACGATCCAGATTCGTGCTCTTGAACGCCTCTGCATTCAGCACATGCTGCCATCGCGAGAACCCGGAGGCACTACGGCGTTTGCCCTGACCGGGAAAGCGATTTCCATTTTGGTGGGCAAATTGAAAAATCGCCTGCCCGATTTGTCGCATGTTTGAAGCACACTTGATCGTCTTGGCGGCCTCGCGCGCCTTGTTCAGGGCGGGGAGAAGAATCGAGATCAGCAACGCGATGATGCCGATCACAACCAGCAGTTCCACCAGAGTGAAGCCGGTTTCCTTGCCACCCGATGCCTTTGTCCGTGTCATGCTTGCTCCTTAAAACTGAAGCACTCGTTCTTAACCCAGAACCGATTGAACCCTCACCTACGGTTAACGATTTTAGGACATAGAACATCCCATCCAAGGACATAATGCGTAATCACTGGGGATATAATGCAAAAAATTACCTAGCGGACCGTTGGGGTGGGAATGCCCCACAGGGCAAGCATCGCCGGCCAGGCGAGATCTGCGTAGAAGCGATGGCCTTCGGGGCCTTCGACCAGTCGGCACCTTTCGGGTGTGCCGGCCTCGGCATAGGCCTGCTGGACACGGCGGAACTCGCTACGGGCGGTGGTGATATCGAAAATATCGTCCTGCACTCCACTGACCACCACCAGCGGTTTGGGGGCAACTGCGGCGAGGATATCGCCCATATCCACCTGTAGCGCAATACCCGGGATATAGTTACAGATACAGTGGTAAACGCCCATGATCGATCCCCGCCACGACGCGAAACTGCACGAACAGATCGCGCCGGTCAGTCGGTCCAGCAACAGCGACGCATACGTGGTCGCGCTCCCGCCACCCGAATTGCCCATGCAGCCGATGTGTTTCAGGTCGATATCGTCGCGCGTGTAGAGATAATCGATGGCACGATCGACATCGAAGACGCGCTCGCCAATGAGCGTTCGCCCGAACATCATCGCGTACATCGCCGGCTCGTGGCAGCGGGGTTCCTTGGGCGTGCCGGGCAAGGCGTGCTCCTGACGCTGACCAAACCCACGTTGCTCGATGCACAGTGCGGCCAGACCATTTTTCATCGCGCTGATCGCGAAATCACGGTCGCCTTTGACCTCGATCGGCGTAATCTCATCGGTCTTGGCGACCGCGATCGAATTGTGCATGCCCGTAGAATGGCCTTGCAGGCAGATGAACGTGCGGTACGGCGGCTTGGCGTTGCGCGGCAGGCACAGGTACGCCGGGACGTCCGCACCGGGCTCGGCGTTGAAGACGATTTTCGTGATCGTGCCCAATTCATGCTCTCGATGCCAAAGCTGACGCACACGAAGCGGTTCGCGCGGCTGATCCGGCACGCCCAGTAGCGACCGAATCTTCTCACGCACCTTGCCTTGCCAGTTGGCCAGATCCCCGCCGGTATACCGCAGGGCAGGCTTCGTCTGTTCCAGCAGATGCAGGTGGCATTGTGATGGATTTGTCGCAAATGCTTCCATGCCGGCCAAGGTTGGAGCGTTCGTGTTTGCAGTGCTGGTCATGAGATATCACCTTTGTGAATTGCTGATCAAAAACTGTGGATTCTATATTTATGCGCTCGGTCAAAAAGGGCGAATTGCGAAATAGCAGCGGACATTATACGTCTCCTGAGCCTCAAGCCGCATACGCATTTTGTCCCCGAGTTCTTCGCATAACTGTCTAACACCCGCTTCGGAGCGGACATATACTTCGACTCGAAGCGGCTCGCCTGACGGCGTACGAAGTGAAAGGCAGTTGAAGATGTGCAAATCCAGACGTTATTCGATGGTTAACTCAATCGTGTTTGTGATGGTCGCGATGGCGATTGCTGCACCCGTCAGTCAATTGTTTGCTCAGCCGGCCGAGGCGGGCAAGACGCAAAGCATCAGCCAATTCGGGATCACCTGGCGATTCGCTGAGCCGGTTGTATTTGGCCAATTCGTGAACGGCGATTACTGGGTGGTCGGGCCAGTCAGGATTACGGAAATTGAGCCTCGCTCGGCAGAAGTTGACGGACGAACGACGCACGGCTCGATGATCAATCCCAAGCGCGGCATGACGCAGGGTTACGATTCTGCGATGTTCGGTGCGTACGGCCCGGCATACTCTGCCGACTTGAACGTCGCGCTAAAAATCGCCCCCGGCCAGCCGTTGGTCGTGGGGCCCGAGTCGTCGCTGATTTCCAGCATCAGCATCGAAAAAGCCGGGAATCGCCCACAGCTTGAGGCCGCCGCGGTCTTGACCGTCCTGACCAAACCCGCGCCAGCAGACAGTTTCCGCCCGCCTTATTTCGGAAACGACAAGTCAATACGGTTTAACTTGTCTCAGTTGGACCTGCGCAAACTGCCGTCGCTGAAGCCCGTCGAAAAAATCCCCGATCCGACCAAGGTCGCCAAGCGATTCGAGCGACCATGGTTTGATCACATTCTCAGTTGGACTGGCCGATATGCTCACCCGCGCGGCAACATGCCCGATTACGGTCGCGATATCGCGTTGGCGGTGGGTGACGCGGCGTTGCTGCTGACGCTGGATATCCCCGAAGCCGAGAAACGTCTGCTGGCGACCCGTATCGCGCAATTTGGCATCGACCTTTACGCGATTGCCGCCGGTGGGGGAACCTGGCAAGACCTAGGCGGACACATGCATGGCCGCAAACTGCCGATTCTCATTGCGGGGCTGGTGTTGGACGACAAGGATATGCTGGCGATCGGAAAATCCCACGCCAATGCCTTTCAGGAAGATCGACAGACCTGGTATGTCACAGCTGAGGATGTCGGGCGCAAGCTCCACACCGCAGACAAGCGCCCGCGCGTGCCCTATATCGCCGAGGATGTCGGCATCGCTGAATGGGGCGAACAGCACACCCGCTCGCCCGATCGCGACGGGCGCAACTGGGACGCCTATTACCGCACGATCGTCGGATACTCGATTATCAGTCATGTGTTGGCGGCACGATTAATGGGCCTGGAACAGGCTTGGAATTGGCCGCCACTGTTTGACTATGCAGCCCGTTACTGGTCGATTGAAAAGGACCGCAAGGAAGGTGCTGCGGTGATCTCCCCGTTCCACCATGCGATGTGGACGACGTATCGCAAGGCCGACGCGAAGCCCGCGCCGGCACTGGAATCGCAGCCGAAGTGACTGGTATCAGCAAACTCAAAGACAGGCCTTAAATGAGTCGTGCGGTGGCCTGCGTGAAGTCGCCCGGCCAAAGCTCCGCGGCCGGTGAAGTCAGCAGCGGCTGCGTACGCCAGTCGTAATCGTAGTTTTCGATCCATTCACCCGACCGCAACATGGTCAGGTTTAGATGCAGTCCGCCAGAGGCGCGCAGGGCGAGTCGATAGTTCTTGAAATCAACCGTGATTTCTGGGCGCTCGACCTGCTGGACGTCGCCGGGTCCACGCAAATCCACCACACAGCCGACATATGTCCACCGCTCCTCAGCTCGCAGAACGCGCACCGTCTGGCCGTTCAACTCCAGAGCCTCTTCTGCCCAGCGACAGTCGTGCATCCGTCCCTGGTCAATTGCGAACGTGTGCAAATGCAAATGATGGTCATGGGCATGCAGTTGTATCGTTCCGTTTTCGTTCGCGCCGATCTTCCAGTCGCCGACGAGTCCCAATGCGGCGGGTTTGCTCTTAACCGACGGCAAAGTTGCCGGGTGAAGGCGAAGTTGCGAGTGCAGTAGTCGGTTGGTGGTCCGGGCGAACAGGCACAGTGCGCGGTGATCAATTTGGTGTACGAAGCCATTGATGGCGTTGGACGGATCGGCGTTGAAAAACGCGATCGCCCGCTGCAAGGGGCTGGTACCGACCGCCGCCATCAGGTGCAGGTGCTGGGGGAAGTATTGTCCGCCGGTCATGCTCCCCAAACCCGCATTAACAGACTGCCAACAGTCGAAGAAAAACGGCGTAGTGCCTGCTCGCCCTCCGGCGCGATGTGGATAGTGACGCTGAGCCAACTCCTGGCTCACCTGCGGATTTGTGAAAGTTTCGGCTTCCCCCGTGCCAAAAGGTGGAAATGCGCCCTTGCCCGGTTCTACAAACAGCCGGTAATCGCGCGAGACGCCACTGATGGGCAGTCCTAAAACCGGGTGGTGCAGTGCCGATTGCAGCGCGACGATGTGATCGAGCACGCGCCGGGCCTCATTGCGCATTTCTTCATTAACAGCTGCGGTGGCAATCCCGCGCACCGCCTTAAATATCACGAAGTTGTAGTTTGGGCTGACAAACTCGTCGATCCCGTAGTATGCGATATGGTTGAACCATCGTCGCCACTGGCCTTTTGCGCTATTTCGCAGTCGAGGGTCGTCCAAGTGGTTTGCCAGAAGCACCAGGCAGTGGACGTACATCGCAAAGATGTTGCTGTACGCGGTGAAATCGCGATGCACGTCGAAGACTTCATCCGCCCAACGGCGTTCGACGGCAACTGCGGCAATACGGACTGAATGATTCAGGCGCGTCACCAGTGCCTCAGGAAGTCGCTCGGACAGTTCCCCGGCCAGCGCCACCAGGCTGGGTAAGAGGAACATTGTCCCGTTCAGATCTCGCCAGGTTTCCGGGAGCAGCATTGGGAAACGCCCGCAGTCGTCATCACCTTCACCGATCTGGGCATCGAGCACTTGTTCGATGATCCGGATCGCCTGTTTACAATCACCGGGCAGATCACGCCGGACCAGTAGCTCCGCCAATTCGAGCGAGAACTGTCCCACGCCGTGGCCGAGCGTTTCGCTTTTGCGGACCAGGTCGCGCTGCGGGTCGAAGCGCGTGAGCAGAAGTTCGAGCCTGGCGTTTGAGCCGTCGGCAAGGGTCTGAGTCATCGTGTGCATTTCTCCATTCTCCATTCTCAATTGGCGATTGCGAGGGCGAATATTAAGGGGCGTTCTGTTCTGTTACGCCGGCAAAATCGGACGGGGTTTTCCCGGTGTAATGTCGAAAGATATCCCGCAATCGACGTGCCGAGGCAAAGCCAACCCGCTCGGCGATCTGCTCGATGTTGTATCCGCCACGCAGCAAATATTGCTGAGCCTTGAGAATCCGCAACCGGTGTATCTCCTGAAGCGGCGTTCGCCCGATCGCCGTCCGAAACCGGGTTTCCAGTGCCCGGCGGGAGACGCAGAACTCAATCAGCAGCGTATCGACATTCATCGGTTCATGGAGGTGATTGCGGATGTAGCAAATCGCGTCGTTGACCAGCTTGTCGCCGACGGAGATACGGTCGGTGGACTCACGTTCTTCGATGAACCGAGGCGGCAGAAGCAGGTCTTGGTCACAGTGTCCGGTCTCAATCAGTTGGTGAAGTCGCCTCGCCGCTTCCCAACCGACCTGCCGATAGGGTACGTCCACCGCCGATAGGGTGGGGTGGCTCACTTCACACAGCGTCTTGTCATTCGTTCCCACGATATAAGCCACATCGTGTGGGATGTTCAATCCCAGTTGCAGCGCCGGCTCGGTGAATCGCTGTCCTGTAAACGCATCCCAGTGAAATACCGCCACGGGCTTGGGCAGTCGCGATAGCCAGGCTTGAGATCGTTTGCTGGTGGCCGCCCAGTCGGGCGGGGCATCGTCGCGAAAGCCGAACTCCTCGCGACGATAGATGTCGCAGGTGTGCCCGGCCGCCTCCAGTTCGGCGACAAACCCCTTCTTGCGGGCTTCGGATGCCGGCTGCGATTCCAAGCCAGTGAACCCGAAGTTTGTCCATCCCCTTTCCAGCAGGTGCTTTGCCGCCATCCGGCCGATCGCCTGGTCGTCCAAACCGACCTTGCTTACGCCTTCGTGAATCCCAATATCCATCGCCAAGATTGTGGGAATTTGTGATTTTTGCAGGCCTTTGACCAGATCGCGGTCCTGTGTCCAGGCGATGATGCCGTGCGGATGCCAATTCTCCACGACATGGGATCGCGTCCGGTCATCTGCCGCCAGGCGGATGTACCACGGCATCGCGGGTCGGGCGAAGCTATAGACGCCTTGAAGGAACTCCGCGTAGCAGGATTCGATCATCGGCCGAGCCTGATAGCCGGGCACAATGATCGCGATCCGCTGCTCGGTCGCGCGGACGTGCGGAGTGGTGCTTGTCTCAACTTTTTGCATTATATCCCGCACGATTACGCATTTTGTCCTTTGATAGGACATTATATGTCCTATATTCACCTTCAGCAAGCAAGAGAAGAGACGCCGTGTCCGATCTCTCCGGCGAGCAATCATTTTCCTGGAGGTCTGAGATGAAGACAAAGACTGGCATTCTGACGGCAACCGCGATCGCGACGATCATTTCCATGGGCGGTTTGTACGACACCGCCACCGCCGCGACGGTTGGGTACTGGCGATTTGAAGACGGCGCGTTTCTGACCGATAGCAGCGGCAATGGCAATACGCTGACGGTATCACCCACCGGCGCGGTCACTCAACAGACCCTTCCCGTGATAGGGAAAGCCTCGACGTTCTCCAACCCTATTCCGTTGACGGGTGCTCCCAATGGCAGCGTCGTCGAAGTCACGACGTCTGCTGCGGGCAATAAGCCCGGCTTTTTTGCTGCTGACAGTTCATCGTTCAGTGGCATCTCCACCAACGGCGCAATCACGATTGAGGCGTTTCTTAACCCTGGGCCGTTTCCGACTGGAAGCAGCGGCTCCGATCCGGATTCGATCCATCTCGCGAGCCAGTACAACGGCACGGGCGATCTGCGCGGCTGGAACTTCCAGATCACCCCGCGAACAGACCAGTTGGCATTTCGATATTCCAGCGACGGGGCCGCAGGGACGGTGAAGAGCTTCACAGTGGATAAGGTTGCGGTTCCGGCTTTGGACTTTTCAGTGAATACGGACTATTACGTTGCCGTAAGTTACGCCGTCAGTTCGAAGACAGTCACCTTCTACTGGCAGGATCTGACCAACGGTGGGCTGCTGCAATCGACAACGCTGACAGACCTGGCCGCACCCGGCACGATTTTTGACAGCACAGGTGAAATGTCTGTGGGCTACCGTCCCGACAGCACCAAACGCATGGTTGCGGGCAGCTTCATCGACGAACTACGTATCTCCGATACTGTTCTGGCTCCTGAGCAGTTGCT
>JBGSMH010000519.1:0-6641 GCA_041740275.1 Phycisphaerae bacterium | reverse complement strand
GCGGGTTCACGGGTGGTGGGGGCGGTGGATAGCTCAAGCCCGGCCTGCGTCCAGCGATCGACGCCGATGCCATCAAAGAATCGGACGTTTTCCTGTCCCAGCCACGCCAGCACCATCGCCGCGACCGACCCGTCGGTCTTGCCGGCGTGGGCGCCGTAGACGATCACGTTCTGATCCCGCGTGATCCCGGCCGCAGAGAGAATCTGCTCATATTTCTGAACATCCGGCTGGCCATTGGCGTCGCGGAAGAAATACTGGCTGTCGCCTTTGCCGGGCTTGGCGTTGGGGGTTCGCAAGGATTCGCCGGGCAGATTGATCGCACCGGGGATGTGCCCCTTGGCGTACTCCGCCGGCTTGCGGGCATCGATGATGACCGTGTTCGGGTCCTTCAGCGCCTGCTGCACGGCTTCGACGCCGACAAACGATTGCCACTTGAGTTCCTCAACCGGTTTGACGGCATCGGAGGGCCCGATCCGGGTCTCCGCTGAGGCAAACGCCGGGAGAATTGTCAGAGACGCCGCCAGAATCAATGAACCGAATCGCATTCAAACTCCTATTTAAAAAGTAGGTTAATAGGAATATGATAGATGAGCCGTCCGGTGGAGTCAAGTTGTCGTTGCTTTCATACACATGGAGGAAAGTTAAAGTGTCATCCCGAGCGTATTCGCCCGCGGGTAGATTCTTCGCGAATTCGCTCAGAATGACGGTATTTCGGAAGGGGACGGGGCGCGGAAAACCACTATTTCTTGATCTCTTTCATCAATTCTTCCTGCGCCTTTTTCTGTTCCGGCAAATCCTCGGCGGCGACGCAACTGGGGAAGGCGGCGAGCATCAACTGGGCGGCCTCCAGCGTCTTGTCCTTCGGAACCTTCTTCGAGTACGAGATCGCACGCTGCTGAAGTTGCTCATACTTGGCTTGGCCGACAAGATTGGGCTTGCGCCACTGGCTGGCGATCGGGGGCAATTCCTTGGCGCGACGTTCGGCGTTGGCGACGCGGTTGGCTAGCTTGGGATGGCTTGAGGTGATCTCCGGGCTGGTGTCGTGGCCTTTTTCGATCATTAACTTGAAGAAATCGGCAAACTTCGCCGGGTCGTAGCCGGCGCGGACGTAGAACTGGAAGCCGAGTTTGTCGGCCTCATCTTCATCGTCGCGCGTGAAACCGAGTCCCAGAAACTGTCCTGCCGCCAGTCCGACGCCCGCACCGACGGCGGCACCGGTCATGCGATTATCCTCTCCCGCGACCGCCGCCCCCCCGACCGCCGCCAATGCTGCCCCGCCGAGGATCGCGTATTGTCGGTTCATCCCTTTTTGCACATGCCTGCCATACACATGGGCAAATTCGTGCGCCACCACTGCCGCGAACGCGTCTTCGGTCTGGGTGGACGTGAACAGTTCGCTGTAAAGGTAGATATGTTGCCCGCCGGTGGTGAAGGCGTTGAGCGTGGGGGAATTGACCAAATGAAATTGGATGTTGTTGAACATCCACTGAGCGTCTTCGGACTTGTGAGCCTTGGGACCGTAGCCCTGTTCGTGCATTTCTCGCGCGACCGCGACAATACGATCACCGATCTGCTGGATATACCCGTCAAGCACTGCGTCGGTGATGACCGCCGGTGCGATGCCGCTGTGGACATCGTTGGCTTGGGCGATCACCTGCTTGTCCGAGGCGCAGCCGGAAGCGACGATTCCGATGCTCAGCAGGCACAAAAACAGGATTGTCCGGAGCGTCGGGCGCAAGAATGGATTTTGGGAATGCATCATGGATCTCCGTCGGTTGGTGGCCGCTTCGATTGTACGCCGGGCAACGAATCTGTGGGAGTCGGTTTTACCCGGGCGCGTCGATCTGCTACACTTTATTTCGATGCGGCGGTAGCTCAATGGCAGAGTACTAGCCTTCCAAGCTAGTTGTTGAGGGTTCGACTCCCTTCCGCCGCTCTTTTCCCTTCCCTTTTTGCTTTGTGATTACCCGTTCCATTCGCCGGTGAAGACTTCGGTCGCGCCGCCGGTCATGTAGACGTGGTTGTCGTCTTCGATCCATTCCAGCAGCAGATCTCCGCCGGGTAGGTGAGCCAGCAGGCGGCGTTCGGTCTTGCCCGTCAGCACGCCCGCCACCGCCACCGCGCAAGCGCCGGTCCCGCACGCCAGCGTGATCCCGCTGCCGCGCTCCCAGGTGCGCATGACCACTTCGTCGTCGGCAACCACCTGGACAAAATGCACATTGATCCGCTTGGGAAACGCCGCATAGTTTTCCAGCTTCGGCCCCCATTCCTCCAGATCGATCTCGGCCACATCATCGACGTAGATCGTCGCGTGCGGGTTGCCCATGCTGACAAAAGTCGCTTCGATCACCTTGCCGTCGATCTCCATCGCCAGCCCGTAGACGTGCTCGCGCACCTTCTTAAAGAGTGCATTTCGCCCGGCCGCGCCTTGTTTGACGGGGATCTTGTCCAGTTCCAGGATCGGCTCGCCCATATCGACGGTGACTCTCTGGACTTTGTCTTTTTCGATATCCAGCGATAGCCGCAACACCCCCGCGCCGGTTTCAACGGTCATCGGGTTGGCGTCGGTAATTTTGTGTTCAAACGCATACTTGGCGACGCAGCGAATGCCGTTGCCGCACATTTCCGATTCCGACCCGTCGGCATTAAACATCCGCATCCGCACATCGGCTTTGTCCGATGGCAGGATCAGGATCAACCCGTCCGACCCGATCCCAAAATGCCGATCCGACACCTTTTTGGCCACGTCCACCGGATCGCTGACGGTCTCCTCGAAGCCGTTGACGTAGACGTAGTCGTTGCCGATGCCGTGCATTTTCGTGAATCGCATGAAATCATCCTATCAGACGCGGGGCGTTGGGCGAACTGAGTGAAACGAAGAATGGGACGCAGATTGCACGGATTGAATTTTGATGAACACGGATGGTTTCGGGGCGTCGGGGTTGCCGACCGTTCGCAAAAGATTGTCATTCCGAGCGTACTCGGGAGGAATCTACACACCATGCCGTGCAAATAAGATGTTTCGCGAATACGCTCAACATGACACATTTCGAAACGTGCGCCGGCAATCGCTCTTCATGCAAAAACCGTAACGTCTTGATGGCTTGTGAATTGCCGAGTTGATCTCCGCGCTCTCGGCGACTCTGCGGTGAACTCGTCTTACCCACGGCGGTTGCGGAGGGCGGTGATTTGGCGGTCGGTCAGGACTTCCCGAACCTTCTTCGCACTCTCACGATACGAATCCATCGTCGGCTTCAGCGCCGAGGCCGACATCTTCGTGAAGGTTTCGATCAACTCTTTCTCGAGTGCCGCCTTCTGGTCGTCGGGGGTGTCGAGATAGTGCTGTGCGTCCTTCAGCAGTTGGTCGCGATCCGATTTGGAGAGCGTCATCTCGCGTGGGACCGGGATTTCCTTGAGTTTGGCGAGTTGCTCGGGCGTGACTTCTGCGGCTTTGGCGGAATCCGGGCGATCGAGCGCGTTCCAGCGGGCGCGGGTGGCGACTTGATCGTTGGCCGGGAACAAGTCGGTATCGGTAAACGCCGCATGCATTCGCAGCGGCTCGTTGGCTTTGACAAAATACCGCACGCGGGCTCCGACAATCCGAATATCAAACCCGTCGTTTCGCTTAACCACGCCCAGTGACGGGTTGTTGGTCTGCCTGACGGGGTTGGTGGCGTTGTCGATAAACCGCTGATGCGCCCGGCTGTTCGGCTCGTCGACGGCGTCGTAGCGGGTGTAGTCAATGGTCGCAGGCTCAAAAACCGTGCGATAGACATACCACCCCGCCGCGATCGCGAGCGCGGCGATGACCGCGACAAAAAGCGGCAGGGGGATCTTTAGCCCCCGGCGAGGCTTGGCAGAGATTGGTTCGGTTGTGTCGGTCAAAGTTAATTGCTCTACGGGCCTGGCGGAAGCACGGGCGTATTTACGCCCCACGGATCGGCGGCATCCTTGGCCTGGTCTGGGAGCCTGGCATCGACGTGCCCATCAAGGAACAAGTAGTTACTGCCGGCGTTGAGTCCGTGACGGTAGGGTTCGACGACGCGATCAAACTCGGTCGGATAGATCTGTCCGTTCCAGTTGGGACCCTGGGATGGGGCACCACGAATCGCTTCCATGTGATAGTCGCGGACATAGGACCGCTTTTCGCCGGCGACGATGATTTCACTGCGCGGACGACCGGCGGTGTCGCCGTTGGCGTAGCGGACGGGGTTGTCCTGCTGCACCAAATGTTGATTGACGATATACGAGTGATTTTCCAGCGGCTGCATATCGCTGGGGCATTGCATGAGTTTGGGCGTGAAGGGCACCGATGTGTAAAGCTTCATGTGCGCATCCTGCGCCGCCACCGACGCGCCGGACCCGGTCTCAGACGCGGTATACGCCGCCGCCCCTGCGATATCGTCAGGCCACGGATAAGGCAGCGGATCGGGCGACTGGATATTGAACAGGATCGGCACCCATCGTTTGTGAGGCGCGACGTTGGTCCCGATCGTCCGGCCGTCCACGCTCACCGGGTACATGTACCCGCGATTGTTGTTGGCGTAGTCGACCATGTAGACGAACAGTTGGCGCAGGTTCGACTTGCAGACCGTCGATTGGGCCTGCAATCGTGCTTTACGAAGTGACGGGAGCAGGATCGCGATCAGGACCGCGATAATGCCGATCACCACGAGCAGTTCGATGAGCGTAAAGCCTTTGCCAGAATGGGTTTGTCTATTTTTAAGCATACTACACCTCAGTAGCAATACGCGCCAGTGCCGGATTTGTTGCGTTTGCGGGGAGATTTCAAAAAAAGCGGCCGATCTCTAGAGTTATCGGCCCGCTGCAGTTCGGGCATGAATCGCGTGTGGGTCAATCCGCTGCGACGACTTCCCCATTTTACGCCGCCGACGATTCAACCCTATTTCGGGTCATCGCAGGCCACCAATTGAGCATGCGGCGGGCCTTGGCGGTGGTGACGGGGGAGGCAAAGTCGTCCCCAACGCATGAATAAGTCAGATTGGGGGCTTGTTCTGCGACAACTTGCCGCGTGGGCGTTCGGCCTCGGATGTCGTCGGCGACGAAGTGAAACGCCTCAAATCCAACCCAATCGGTTTCGATCGCACGCACATACGCAGTGGCGGCATCGGCGAGGTGGAGCCAGGTGTTGAACCCGTCGCCCGGACGTCGCACCTTGGGCGGGGCGTAGTGGGGTTTAAGGCCACCCGGATACTTCGGATGGGCATCGTTCAGGACCGCCGGAAACCGAAACGCCGCGACCGACACGCTGTGACGCATCGAAAGTAGCCGGGCGTAGTGCTCATTGCTGAATTTGGACGCCGCATACGCGTTGCAGGGGCGCAGCGGGTGATCTTCATCCAGCGGCAAATAATCCGGCGGGATCTGCAGCGCGTGTTCGATCCCCCAGCACCCATACACCTGACAGGTGCTGGTATAGATGATTTTGCGCATTCCCACGGTGATCGCCGACTGCATCACGCCCGTGCCGATGGTGACATTGATCTGGAAAGTGCCTTGCGGGTCGTTGTTGTAGATACCGGGGATTTCGCCGATATGGCAGATCGCTTCGTAGCCCTCGATCGCCTGCCGGACCGCATCGCGATTGCGCAAATCGATCACCCGATGAGGCAGATCCATATTGGCGGGGGGTCTTTGGTCAAGGGTCAACACCTCGTGCCCGGCCTCTCGAAGCGCCGCAGCGGTTGCCGACCCGATTCTTCCACTTCCCCCTGTCACGACAATGCGCATATATCCTTCTATAGACGATCCAAGCATGGAAATCGAACAGGGAGCAGTGGGCGGTCGGCAGTCGGCAGTGGGCAGCGGGGAACGCCCCTGCGTCAATTTACCGCATGCGATCGATCGTTCTTCCTTGATTTCAGTCGCGACGCGCGAGAGGGAGTATGATAGAATCCGTTCCACGTCGAGGGACGTCTACAGGAATTGGGTTGTTCGATGACGACCTTGAATCGCGTGTCCTGTCCGGTGCAGTACGAATCGCACCCCGCCCACCCGGCGACGCCCCGGGTCTGTCGCGGCCATACCCTTTCCCCCCGAAAATTCACATTACAATCGCAAGAACCCGTACAACAGGCGGCGCGCAAGATAAGCCTGTCAAAGCATTTACGATCGCAATCGACAAGAACAAGAACCGACCCCGTTCGGGGTCGCACCATTCCCTGAAGGAGATCCGTCATGCAGAATCCCACCATCGGTTTCATCGGCGGCGGCCGAATCGTGTCCATCGTCTTGGCTGGCTGGAAACGTGCCGGTGCGATGCCCGCCAGCATCATGGTCAACGACCCTAACCCGTCCGCGGCAGCGGCGGTCCAGGCGACTCATCCGAGCGTGCGATCGGTCGATGTAACACAGGCCGCTGCGCAGGATATCGTCTTCCTTGCAGTGCATCCGCCCGTGATCAAGGATGTGCTTCCCGCCTTGCGGCCGGTGCTCAAGCCCAGTGCCCTGGTCGTTTCGCTGGCACCCAAGTTCACCACGGCCAAGATCGCAGAGATGCTCGGCGGGTTTGCCCGCGTGGTCCGCGTGATCCCCAATGCACCGTCGCTCGTGGGTGCCGGTTACAACCCCATCGCGTTTGCGGCATCGCTTTCGGCGGCGGATCGCGAGGTGGTGACGCG
>JBGSMH010000518.1:0-3575 GCA_041740275.1 Phycisphaerae bacterium | reverse complement strand
TCACGCAGTCGCTGCGCGGCAAGGGTGCGTTGGTGCTGGTCGCCGAGCCCGGCGCGGGCAAGACCACGCGGGTTCCGCCTGCGATTTTGCGGGCGGGATTGTTGGCCAGTCAGCACCCGAATGTCGTGATGCTTCAGCCGCGCCGGATCGCCACCCGCGCCGCCGCCGAGCGGATCGCAGCCGAGAACGACTGGTCGGTCGGCAATGAGGTCGGGTATCAGGTGCGTTTCGAAAACCGCACCACCGCCCGAACTCGGCTTCGCATCATCACCGAAGCCATTCTCACCCGGCAACTGCTCGATGACCCATCCCTCAGCGGCGTGGGGTGTGTCATCCTCGATGAGTTTCATGAGCGGTCGATCCATTCGGATCTGGCGATCGCGCTGCTGCGGGATGTGAAGCGATCGCTCCGCGAAGACCTGCTCATCGTCGTCATGAGCGCCACGCTCGACGCACAGCCGGTGGCGACTTTTTTGGATGAGGCGCCGATCATCCGCGTGCCGGGCAGAACGTTTCCGGTCGAGGTCAGCTATCGAAATCGATCCGGGGCGTATCTGGAAGAGGCGGTCGCCGATGCGGTGCTGGATTCGCCGGACGATGGGCATGTGCTGGTGTTTTTGCCTGGCGCGATGGAGATCGCCCGGGCACAGCAGGCGATCGGCGATTGCGCGCCGGCGCGGAAAGTATTACCGCTGCATGGGTCGCTCGCGTTTGAAGATCAGCAACGTGCGATCGCGCCGAGTTCGCAGCCGAAAATCGTGCTGGCGACCAACATCGCCGAGACATCGCTCACCATTGATGGCGTGACGACGGTGATCGATTCGGGTCTGGCGCGCAAGCCCCGGTTCGATCCGCAGCGAGGTTTGGACGAACTGAATCTGGAGCGGATCAGCCAGGCCAGTGCCGTCCAGCGCGCCGGCCGCGCCGGGCGAACGAAGGCGGGACGTTGTGTGAGGCTATGGACGCAACAGGAACACGCGACGCTCGATGCGTTTGATGCCCCGGAAATCGCCCGCGTCGATTTGTCGCCCACCCTGCTCGATCTGCATGCCTGGGGCGAGCCCGATCCGCACGCGTTTGGCTGGTTCGATGCCCCGCCGCGCGAGGCGATCGATAATGCGGATCGACTATTGAAGATGCTCGGTGCGCTCGACGAGACCGGCAAGCTCACGCCGCTGGGAAAATGCATGCAGACGATGCCCGTTCATCCTCGCCTGGCGCGGCTGCTGACCAGTGCATCCGAAGCCAGCACCGGCGCGACGGTGGCGGCGATCTTGTCGGAGAAGGATTTTGTCCAGCGGCAATGGACGGACCGAAACGCGATCGGCTCGTCGAAGATGACCAGCGATAGCGACGTGATCGTGCGGATGCATCTATTGGAGGAATCGGCACGCGGGCATTTTTCACGCGGACGGGTGCCCGAAGGCGTCGATGCCTTTGCCGCAAGACAGGTGTGGCAGGTGCGCGAGCAGTTGATGCGGGTGCGGGCAGCGTATGCCCCCGGCAAGCGAGAAACCGATCCGCAGCGATTGGTGCTGATGGCGTATCCCGATCGGGTTTGTCGTCGCCGATCCGACCCGCGCACCGCGACGATGGTGGGCGGGGTGGGGATTCGGCTCGATCCGGACTGTACGGTCATGCAAGGCGACTATTTTGTCGCGGTCGATCCGCGTCAGGACGATCGTACCCGCAACCGCGAGGCGGTCGTGCGGATCGCCTCGACGATTGATTCGGCATGGCTGGAAGAACTTTTTCCACAATCGATCAGTAAGGATCGATCGTTGGAATACGATGCCGATCGCGACCGCGTGATCGCGCGGGTGCGGACGCGGTATCTGGACCTGGTGCTTCGCGAGAGTGTCGATACGCAGGTCGATCCGCGCGAGTCTGGACAGGTGCTGGCGGCCGCGATCGGAGATCAGATCGGGTCGATCGTGCAAAACGATGAACGGCTGGCATCTTTGGTGGCGCGGGTGCGGTTTGCGGCACAGCATTTGCCTGATCGTGGCTTCCCGACGCTCGACGATACCTCCTGGTCCGATCTGCTCACCGTGGCGGCGGCAGGCAAGCAGTCGCGGCAACAGGTGATTCACGCGATCCATGACACGCTTCGCAATCAGCTTGTTTATCCGTTGGATCGACTATTGGATGAGGCGGCACCGGAGACGATCGAAGTGCCGACGGGGTCAAAGATTCGTCTGACCTATCACGCCGATCCCACCCAGCCGCCGGTGCTGGCGGTGCGTTTGCAGGAGCTGTTTGGGCTCAGCGACACACCGCGGGTGGCGATGGGTCGGGTTGCAGTCTTGTTGCATCTGCTGGGCCCGAACTATCGCCCGGCCCAGGTGACGCGCGATCTGGCGAGTTTCTGGAAAAATACCTACCCGCAGGTGCGCAAGGATTTGCGGGCACAATATCCCAAACATAGCTGGCCTGACGATCCGCTGACCGCAGAGGCGATTCGCGGGGCAAAACGCCGTCGATATTGAGTCGCAGCCACATTTCAGATGGATCGTTGAGTTTTCGTATCGGCTCGCATAGCGTCTTACGTTGCTGTAACACCGGAGCCAACGACTTGAAACACATTGAACTTCCCCTGCCCGAACAGTGCGAAACGCACGAAAATTGTGACGGATGTATCCGCGAGAAATTGCTGGAAATGCCCGGCGTGGTCAGCGTGCGGCTGACCGACGGCGCACTGGCCCTCGATTATGATCAGGACAAGTTTGACCCCGCCTCCCTTCGCACACTCGGCGGCCTGGGCGCTTGCCGGATGGCTCAGGCACTGGTCGCGCGGGCCAAATCCGATCAGGCCCCGTCGCTGCGTCGGGTGCTGGCATGGATTGGACGCAATAACGAACTGGTGCTGGTCGCGATTGCGGCGATATCGCTCCTGGGCGGGTGGATCACCTACATGAGCGATGGCCCGCAATGGGTGCGACTATCGCTTTTGGCGATCAGCGCGATTTGTGCCAGCACGCGGACGTTTCCAGAAGCGGTGTCGATCCTGCTGCGATTTCGGCTCGATGTGGATGTGCTGATGTTCGCCGCCGCGATCGGGGCGGCGTCGATGGGCAAGTTTGAAGAAGGCGCATTCCTGCTTTTCCTCTTCGGCCTCGGATCGGCCGGCGAGCATCTGGCGATGGGCCGGGCCCGGCGCGCGATCGAAGCCCTGACCCATCTTGCCCCCGATACCGCGTTGCGTTTCGATGAAGCGGGTCAGCCCCAGACCGTCAAGGCCGATGTGCTGGTCAGCGGCGACCGCATTCTCGTGCGTCCGTTCGATCGTGTCGCGGTCGATGCCCAGATCGTCGAGGGTCTCAGCGAATTGGACCAATCCTCCATTACCGGCGAATCCGTGCCGGTCGCCAAGAACGTCGGCGACGAGATTTTTTCCGGCACACTCAATGGCGAAGGCAAACTCATCGCCACCGTGCTGCGTCCGGTCAAGGATTCGACGCTGGCGCGGATCGTGCGGATGGTCGAAGAGGCTCAGGAGAGCAAATCGACGACGCAGCGGTTTACCGACCGCATCGAGGCGTTTTATGTCCCCACCGTCTTTATCGTGACGCTGC
>JBGSMH010000517.1:0-5213 GCA_041740275.1 Phycisphaerae bacterium | reverse complement strand
GTTGGTTGAAAGTGCCGTTGAGGCGGGTGTTGCTGTTGACGTTGATCTGGGAGTTATTGCTGAAACTGGTCGCATTACCGACTGCGGTTGTGTAGTGATCTGCGGTGTCGAAGGTGGTGATGCCACCGTTGAGGGTGAGTGACCCGCTGCCAACGGCACCGGTGGCGGAGAAGCTCAGGTCCGCTGAGGTGTTTCGCCAGTTGACGGTGTTGCCGGTGTTGAAGATACGGAACGCGCTGCGAGCGCTGGCCTTGGTGAATTCGACGGTCCAGGTGTCGCCGGCGGAACCGGTAATTGCACCGTTGAAGTTCGTGCCACCGCTGGAGTTCCCCAATTCTCGGAAGTGGGCGGTATACGAACCGTTGGTTCCGGCGTCGTTGTCACTGAGGACGAGCCCGGGACTGAAATGGACAGGCCGACCGTCGGAGGTGCGGGAGGTGTAAACCGGAGCCGCAGTGCTGCTGGTGGTGTTAATGAAGGTGAGCGTGTCAGCCGAACTGTTGACGGTGGCAGTGAGAGAGCCCGCGCCGGGGGAATCGCCCAGGTCAAGGGATTTGATGGTGCGATCGGCCTGGAGGGTGATCGTCCGGCCGCTGGTGGCGAAGTTGCCGATGCGGACGTCGTCGCCTGTTGCGGGCAACGCCGGGTCGCTGTCCCAGTTGGCGGATTCTCCCCAGTTGCCGTTGGCGTTGGACCCATCCCAAGTCACCAAAGCCGCCTGTGAAACCAAAGGAATCGTCACCGCCATGGCGGCGGCGGACAGGACCAGACGGGGGGCGTTCAATATCGACATTTTGCTTCCTCCAAGAAACCCGGACCGGACAGACTTGTCGGCCCGGCCAAAACAGTTCAGGGCCAGTCCGATGCATGGAATATACATGGTGTAAGCAATTCCGACCGTACACATTCGCGTCTTTTTTGTGCGCTTTTGCGTCAAAGTGCGATGGTGAGCCAGAGCGGGCAGGTGATAAGGCAGGCAAGGTGTGTGGTCAAAACGATCCGGACGGCGGTGGGTGCGTCGCCGCCGTAGTGTCTGGCGAGACTGATCGGGAAAACCGCCGCCGGCATCGCCGCTTGGATCGCGATCACCCGATCCAACGCCAGATCAAACGGGCCAATCGCCATAATGGTCAGAAACAATACAGGCAGTACCCCAAGGCGCAATAGTACGCCGCTCCCGATCACGCCCCACCCGTCGCGGAAATTGGCTTGTTTCCAGACATCCGCGATCGTCGCGCCGCTGAGGATCAGCGACATGGGGATGGCGCATTGGCCGATCAGGTCGATGATCTTGATCGCGGGCATGGCGTTGTCGCTGGTCCAGGTTCACGCCCCGCTGAATCGCACCGCCACCGAGATCAGGATCGCGATCATCACCGGATTGAAGATGCCAACCCACCATCTTTTCCCCAGTTTACCGGCCAGGATCAGCATCCCCAGGGTCCACATCGCCACATCGACCCCGACATTGTGCAAAAACAGTGTCGGCAACTCCGGCCCTTTGCCCGGATACAGTTGCTGCATCAGCGGGATGGGGATGTAGCCGTAGTTGAACATGCCCGCACAGAGGATGAAGGTGCGTTGGTGTGCCGGGGTGGGCAACCCGATCGACTTGCCGAACGGGCGGACAAACGCCCAGCAGACGAGAAACCCCAGCGCCGTCAGCCCGAATCCCATCACCGGCGGCCAACCGATGCCCGTCACCCCGGTCGGCCATTCGCTCTTGTTCATCTGCATGATGATGAAACAGGGAAACAGCAGCCGCACCGTCAAATGCACCAGTGTCCGGTCGGCCTCTTCGGTCAACCAGTTGAGTTTCCGCGCCAATACGCCGGCAAAGATCACCCCAAAGACGGGCACAAGCGCCGACATCATCGTCCACCACTGCTGCATAGGCGTTGCTGAGTGTAAGCCAAAACCGCCCGATCTGCGCGGGAGGCGCATGTCAAGCAATGGGTGGAAGCCGCAGATGAACGCGGATGGACGCGGATTGCGATCCAAAATGCCCGCATGAAACGAATCGCCGCCGGCAACACAGCCGCCGTGACTTTTCCCCCCGCGTGCCACAACGGATTCCGCTTTGACCAATCCCGTACACGGAATATCATGACCGCGTACGCGTCATGTTGATTGACGCAGAGACGACCTAATCTTTGTTATCACCTATGGCATTGCCGCCGCGCCGAGCGAGTGACCAGCACTACGGGTGGCTATTGCAGCCACCGACGGCCGACGTGTCCGATTACGACGAAGTTGCAGCGCTTACCGAGTACGTCTGGCGTCACTACGCTCATCTTCTGACCGCTTCTGAGGCGAGGGCGGGAATCTATAGACAACCGCTTGATCGGGACGCGGCAACGCGCGCGAAGGGGCCGGAGTTCGCCGACTGGCTCGACCGCACGTATGGGCCGGTCGATATGCCCGAATTGCAGCGCGAGTTGGCCGGAGGTCGGGCCGTGCTTTACTTACGCGCTCGCGATCGCATCCTACGGGAGCATCAAGCCGACGTGTTCATCAACCGTTGTCCGGCATGCAGTCGGATCGTCCGGTCACCCGTCGCGAGGCAGTGCTTGTGGTGCAAGCACGACTGGCACCGCGGCGTCGGTGGATAACCCGCCAACTATGAATCGCTCGTCAAGCGCGAAGCCCTCGCGCGGGCGGTTTTCTGCACCGGTCTTTTCCTGCTTAAACCGCATATCCGGATCGACGCCAAGTCGCGAATCATCGCGGGCGACAAACCCGATGCCGGTCGATACAATCCCCCTACCAGCGGCCGGTTCAGTTCAACCCGACTTGATGCCCCGTGCGACCGCCGCTGATTCGTCCAACGCTGGCCTATCGGCGCACTCGGCATAAAGTCCTATTTGTTATGCGATTCGGAGAACCAACGTGGTGACGTCAATCAGCTACGAAGACGAAGATACCTATGACCACCTTGTTGAGCGGCATCAACTGCTCAAAATTCACTGCCTCAACGATCTGCTTAAGCGACACAAGTTGCCACTTGAGGCGCGTAAGCAAATCATCAACGAACTGATGTTCCAAGAGGGGTACTTCTTCGACGCCTGCTGGATCAGGCAGTCGGGTATCAAGCACTTCCCAATGTTATGTTATGGCGAAAAAGCCGACCACCCGGAAGGTGGCTTTGGCGTTGTCAATCGCCTGCTCCTGCCGCCTGACGCAACTGCGATGCATGAAGTGGTCGGCGGAGTTGTGGACACGTATTTCGAGCAAAAGGGCGAGTCGGTTGCCGATGTCGATTGCGGCGACGAATGGGAAAACAAAGGGGACATCCAGATTTAATTTGGGTAATCTGCACTTTCGCCGGGTGCCACGGTACGGTATTCCGTGCCGTGCTGTCTGAGCATGCGACGAACGGACATCGCACGGCACGGCGAGTACGCCGTACCGTGGCACCCGCCAAAGGTCGCGAATCATCGCGGGCGACAAACCCGAGGCCGGTCGATACAATCCCCATACCAGCGGCCGGTCCAGTTCAACCAGACTTGATGCCCAGTGCGACCGCCGCTGATCGTGCAACGCTGGCCTCACGGCGCATTCGGCATGAAGTCCTATTCGTTATCCCGCTCCTTTGCAGATGCATCCCATCGTGTCCAACATCATCGCATCAGTCGTCCCGGTTGGCGCGGGCGTACTCGCCGGGATTTGGCCGCGGCGATCTGCGAAGATCGCTTGGCTATGTTTCGCTATCGCCTGCTTACTCTGGGCGTCGCTGATTGTGCCCCACCCGAATGGCAATCCCATTGGCACGCGCGACGAGTGGTTTCGCCGCCTCGGGTACGTGGCGTCGCTACCGTTCGGAATAGCACTCGGCTCGATCGCCATCGTTCACATGCGGCGGCGGACGAATGCGGCGAGATGCGGGTTTGACGTCCTTCCGCCCGACGGCGGTGCCGCAGGCGCGGGATAACCCCGCACTGGAACGGACCGGCCCGGCGGAGCGGTCCTCGTGAATCGAAAGCGTGGTCGGTGCCGGGCCGGCCGTTCAACGTCGGTCCGTTATTCAGCATGGAGAGCGGCGCGGCCCCAATGCACTCGAAGAGCAACCGGCGTATCTTCTTGGCTGTTCTGTTCGGCGTCGTGGTAATTTCCGCGGGCCTCTGGCTTTGGAAGTCCGAGCCCCGGCACCAAATTGTCTTTCGAAGCAACGTCGGTAATGACTACGAACTACTCGTCGCGTACCAAGACACGAAGGGCAAGCTGGACGCCGATCGCCTAGTGTTCGGGGATGTGAGTGGGACGCTGAGCTATGCGTTCGTCAAAGACGGGAACGAGCCGCGGTGGGTGGTCGAGGCGAAGGACGTGCCAGACGCCTTTAGGGGCTATGAAATTACCAGAGAGGCCGATGGTGCACTCACGCTCCGTGATGTGTGACGGGGCTACACTTGGCGGGTCGACGTCCCCGCTCAGGCGCTGCACCGCCTCTCTAAGTAGTCTGCGACCATGCTGAATAACCCCGCACTGGAACGGACCGGCCGGGCGGAACGGTCCTCGTGATTCCAACGCGGCTCGGCGGCCGGCCGGCCGCTGAATGCTGATCCTTTAAGCCGCATTTCCGGATCGACGCGAAGTCGCGAATCATCGCGGGCGACAAACCCGAGGCCGGTCGATACAATCCCCCTACCAGCGGCCGGTTCAGTTCAACCCGACTTGATGCCCCGTGCGACCGCCGCTGATCGCCCAACGCTGGCCTTTCAGCGCACACGGCATAAAGGCCTATTTGTTAGGCAGCTGACGATGTCTCCCAAAATCCGTGAGTATCTTGAGTCGATCCGAGACCTGCCCTTGTTCGGCGAGGAGTTCGACTCTTCGGATCTTAATGCCACGAACAGCGAAGGCGAGAACGCTCTTCATGTGGCACTTCATCAAGATAACGATGAGATGGCGAAGCTCCTCATTGAAGCGGGCATCAACGTTAATCAGCCCGGAGATCAGGCGCATACCCCACTTCACGATGCGTGCTTCAGCGGAAAGACCGAAATTGTGCAGTTCCTTCTCGAAAATGGCGCAGATGTTTTCGCGCTCGACGGGATCGCAAAGCGGGACTGGTTCGAATGCCATTCGCTTAAGCATTTTCACCCTGTTTTTCCTGGTGTTTTCTCACCTCTCTCGGCACCGTCAGCAGGTCGTATTCCTTCATTCGGCGGCGTCGGGCACGCGGTTCCTGGCGGCCGGGACGCAGCGGCACCAAA
>JBGSMH010000516.1:0-3120 GCA_041740275.1 Phycisphaerae bacterium | reverse complement strand
TCCTTCCTTGCGAATCCGGGCACCCATACGATTCAGTTCGCCGACATGGAGGAAGCGGTCGGGGAAAATCCGCTCGGTGATCACGCTCATCCCGTCGGCGAGGCACAACAACGCCATCAACTGCGCCTGCACATCGGTCGGGAAACCGAGATACGGCTGGGTCGTCATCTCGATCGGATTGAGCCGACGCGACGAACTCACCCGCAAAATCCCGTTCTCCTGCTCGATATGCACACCCACGGCCAGCAGGCGGTCCTCGACGGCAAGCAGGTGATCGAGATTGCAGTGTTTGAGTTCCAACTCGCCGTTGGTCATGGCGGCGGCGATGATAAATGTCGCGGTCTCGATCCGGTCCGGAATCACCCGATGCTCGGCGGCGATCAGTTTGTCGACGCCTTGAATCCGAATCTCCGGCGTGCCCTGGCCGCTGATCTTGGCACCCATTTTGTTCAGCAGATTGGCACAATCGACGACTTCCGGCTCACACGCCGCACCGACGATGACCGTCTCCCCGTCGGCCATGCTCGCGGCGCACATGACGTTGATCGTACCCAGAACGGTCGGACCTTGTGCGCCGCCGAGGTACATGCGGCAGCCTTTGAGGCGGCCGCGGACCTCGCCGATGATGTTGCCCGATTCGATGCGAAACTCGGCCCCGAGCTTTTGCAGGCCAAGTAGGTGCAGATCGACCGGGCGATCCCCGATCGCGCACCCGCCGGGCATGGAGATAATCGCCCGCCCGCGCGCGCCCAGAAGCGGGCCCAGCGCACAGATCGATGCCCGCATCGTGCTGACGATCTCATAGCGGGCTTCGCACTTGGTGTCGTCCATCACTTCGATGTCGAGCGGGCCATTCAGCACCGGCCCGGAATTGGGGTGGTCGTCTTCGGGCTCGTGCCGGTAGACGTGGCAGCCCAGTTCGTTGAGCAGTTTGACCATCGAATCGATGTCCGACAGTCGCGGCACGCCGTGCAGACGCGTGCGACCCTCTGCCATCAAACACGCAGCCAGTATGGGCAGTGACGAGTTCTTGGAACCCGAAACTTCGATTTGTCCTTTAAGCCGGTTTCCGCCCCGGATGAGAAATGAGCTCATGTTCGCCCGTCCTTAGGCCTGTAAAATGCCCCGTCGTCGCCGGACCGATTACGTCTCGGTCAATGCGAACGCCAGAAGCGACATATATCGGTCGATCCATCGACCGGGGTTCAGCAGGATTGCCGCGAGTTTTAATCGGACGCACCCTGCCTCTCCAGGCGGTTATTGTGCGGACAGAAACGCGCAGAAGCAAGCGTCGGAAAATTCGGGTCTGCCCACTGCCCACTGCCGACCGCCCACTGCTTTTCACTTGTTGCATTTGTTGCATCGGCTTTCGTCCATGTGAAAAACAAAAGTGTTGGCCGTCGTGATACTTGTGAATTTTGACCCGCCAAAGTGTTGCGCGCCAGCGTGCAACTGTTGCAACTCCTACCTTTCCGGCCGGAGTTTAATCCTTCCTCTTCACTTGTCAGAGAGCAACGCCGCGCGTGGAAACACAATGATGAATCCCCAAACGCAGCGAAAAACGACCAGCCAACTATACCCCCTCCCACCTCAAAAATCGGCGGTAAAATCAGGCAAATCCGCCGATTTTTTCCAACCCCTGACACCACGCTGTCACTCCGCACGCCGACTTTTTTCGTGGCGTTCTGGGGACGAGTCTGACGGTTCGTTCACCAACTCCGCCTCGACTCCAAAACCCAACGTGCCGAGGTGGATGCCAAAAGAGAAAAGCGGACGGGCACCCCGGGGCTTCCCAACGCCCTGGGAAAACAGCCATTTCAAAATGTGGACCCGTCCCGCTCGGGGTTTCCCAAGAACTTAGCGCTTGCGCCAAAGCCATTTGTCACCCTCGCGCAACAATTCAAACGTCTCCAGCTTCCCTCCCACCTGCAAGAGGGCAGCGGGTGCCCGATCACCAAGGCCCCCCCGCAAAAAGCCACCAGAGACGACGCCTGAAACGTCACTGTCTCGCATAATTACGTCAGCGACTGGGCTTGCGGGGGACGGGATCGCCGCGATACCGTTTATCACCGCGACTCCTTTGGTTACTGACTGCACCTTATACAACAGAAGGTAGTTCGAAGAGTCGGCGATGAACGCGTCGAGAAACGCGACACGAGGTTGATTTGCCTGGGTTGTGGCCGGACCCCTGGGCGCATCGACTGCCTCATTTAGGACTTCAAACACGTGAAGCGGCGAGTCGCGCCCTTCCAGTTCAAATGAATACTTCACACGGGCTCGTTCAGGGTTGTCTGCTGTGCCCGATCTTATGACGGTTTGAACCAGCCGAACCTTGCTGCCGCTAACGATACGCTCCTCCATAATCGTGGCTCCGTTTTCCGCCGACCTCGCAATCTCGTTGCGACAGATCGAGCTCAACACCAGAACGGCACAAACCGACTTGCATTTGAAGCGCATGGCTATTTCTCCCAGATCAAGGCGAGGGCGTGAAATCAAGCTCATCCGTACCCACTACATCTGCAATCCAACCAGTCTGAAAGAGTGCACCGTCAGCAGTACGCTGTTGTGTATACGAGTATGACTCGATGGAGTGGTTTTCCCAATTTAACTCGGCATCGGCCATGTTGACCCCAGTAACCATGTAGCCGTACGAAGGATCGTAAATTGCAGCAGAGTTGGTGATCCCAGCGATCTTGACCACAGCATGGTCAGTGAAGTTACGATCGGCATAGTTGGCACCGCCCGACCCTTGTGCAGGCCCGGCCTTCGTACGGAGAGCTGAATCGATGGTTACCCACCCAACTGGTGCAGCTACAAAGTCCGGCTTCACGGCTGTCGTCGTAGCATCAATGCCTTGCCTTACGAGGACCTCGGTAAGGAAACGTGCCCAAGCACCGCAACGGCCGTTGCCATCTTTCAGAAGATCGTCTACGTCGAATTTTGAACCCGGATCATGCAGGTATTTCATGTCAATACTGGGAAATGCCACCCGTGCCACTTTATTATCTGCGAATTCTGCCCAAATGCCATCGACAACGGCTTGCTTCTCTGTTGCCGTACCGGGCGTCAGCCCGTTAGCGCCCTTTGTACCGATTTCCAAAACCGTCTCAAACGCGTCGG